>VAYL01000155.1:0-402 GCA_005884305.1 Actinomycetota bacterium | reverse complement strand
ACGGGGTTAGGTGGGCTATAGCCCCCTTAACCCCGTCAATGAGGGTTTCAGAGGCGGATCGCTACCGCCGCCACCGCCAGGAGAACCACCGACGCCGACAGCGCCTTCAGCGCGCCGTCGAGCGGGGCGGCGAGCCGCTCGGCGGTGATCTCTCTCTCGGTGCCATCCCCAAGAACCTGCACGCCGGTCACGGAGAGCGTGCGGCGGCGGAGCTCGCGCGCCGGCGTCGACAGCCGGCGCTGGGCCACGCTCAGCCCGAAGCACGCGAGGGTCACGCCGACCCCGGCGACCGCCTCGCCGGCCGAGTGAATGCCGAGGGCGTTCGACCACCAGCCCGTCAGCGCCGGGAAAGCCCCCCAGGCCGCAGCGAACCAGAAATCCGTGTGGAAGCGACCGTCGAAC
>VAYL01000154.1 GCA_005884305.1 Actinomycetota bacterium | reverse complement strand
GCAAGCGGAGCACACGGTGGCGCTTCGCCCACGAGACGAGAGGCTCGGAGCTGATCGCGACCTCGCCATCGGGCTTGCGGACTGCGACCGCCCAGGTGGAGACGCCGCGCATCATCACGCCCTCGAGCACCGCCTGCCCACCAACGGGCGCGTCGCGATTCGCGACCGGCAGGCCATCCGGCATCCGCGCGTCGGCGAGCTGCGGGCGGCCGTTCAACTCCGGAGCGCCGGCGGTCAGGTTCGGCTGCGCAACCCCCTCCCGGGCCATGCGGGGAGTATGCCTACTGACGGCTACGGGCTGCGCGGCGCTTGAACCGCTCGACCCTGCCGCCGGTGTCGACCAGCTTCTGCTTGCCGGTGTAGAACGGATGGCAGGCCGAGCAGATCTCGACGTGGAGCTCCGGCTTGGTGGAGCGCGTATAGAACTCGTTGCCGCACGAGCATCGGACGTGCGCGAGTACGTACTCGGGGTGGATCTCAGCCTTCATCTCAATCGATTCTAGCCGCCGGCCCTCAGGCGCCCCGAAGGCCTTCGAGCGTGCCGCGAAGGACCTCGCGCATCTCGGCCTTGGCCACGTCCGCATCTTCGGCGTTCGCGACGTACAGCCCCGCCTCGGTGAGCATGCCCATGATGGCGTGGGCGAGCGGGTCGATCGGCTGGGGATGGGCAACACCCGCCTCGACCAGGTTCTCGAGCCCGATCCGGATCAGGCCGAGGCTGTAGCGGGACTCGACCTCCCGCCACGCGGCCCACCCGAGTACCGCGGGTGCGTCGATCAACGCGATCTGCCGAACCTCCGGCTCCCGGCAGACGTCGAGGAACATGTCGAGGCCGGCCACCATCGCCTCCCACGCATCCGGCACAGACAGCGCCTCCTCGGCGAAGCGTCTTGCGAGCTCGCTCTCGATCTGCTCGAAGACTGCCTGGAACAGCCCGGCCTTGCCGTCGAAGTGGTGGTAGAGCGCGCCCCGGGTGACGCCTGCGGCGCGCACGATCTCCTCGGTCCCGACCTCCGCGTAGCCCCGGTCGGCGAACAATCGCCGCGCGGCGCCGATCAGGGCGCCTCGGGTGGCCTCCGAGCGCTCCGCCTGTGTGCGCGATGTCCGGTTCCTCGTTTCCATACAACCGGTATGGTTTTGCGTACTGCCTGTACGTAACCTAGCGCCCGAGGAGGCACCATGGCCCGAACCGGCACCGGAATGAAAAGCGTCGACCTCGACGCCGGCGGGATTCACTACCGCGAATCGGGTTCGGGGCCGACGATCGTCTTCGCGCACGGCTTGCTGGTAAACGGGACGCTCTGGCGCAAGGTCACTCCACTTTTGGAGGGCCGCTTTCGGTGCGTTGTCCCGGACCTGCCACTTGGCTCGCACCGGGACCCGATGAAGCCCGACGCCGATCTCACCCCACCCGGTGTCGCCCGGATCCTCGCCGACTTCATGTCGGCGCTCGATCTCCAGGACGTGACGCTGGTCGGCAACGACACCGGTGGCGCGATCTCGCAGATCGTGGCTGCGAATCACCCCGAGCGGCTCGGACGGCTGGTTCTCACACCCTGCGACGCGTACGAGAACTTCCTGCCCCCGTTCTTCCGCCCGATGCAGTACGCGGCGAAGGTCCCAGGGCTGCTGACCGCGCTCGTGCAACCCACGCGGCTCCGCGCGATGCAGCGCGGGCCCTTGGCGTTTGGATTGCTGATCTCGCCCGAGAACATCGATCCCGATGTCCTGGACGCCTGGGTTCGCCCCTACCTGAATAACGCCGGGATCCGCCGCGACACGATCAGGTTCCTGCGCTCGATCTCCAACCGATACACGCTCGAGGCGGCCGAGAAGCTGCGGCAATTCGATCGCCCCACCTTGATCGCGTGGGCGCCGGAGGACCGCTTCTTCAAGCTCCGCTATGCGGAGCGGCTCGCAGCCGAGATCCCGAACGCGCGCCTCGTGCGAATCGAGGACTCGCGGACCTTCGTCTCCGAGGACCAACCCGAGCGGCTGGCTGAGGAGATCGCGGCGTTCGTGAGCGAACCGGCGATGACGCCGGCGGAGTGACGGAGGGCGACGCACAGCACACGGTCCGCCACGCCGACGTCGCCGACGCGGACATCATCGGCCGGCTCCTACACGACTTCAACACCGAGTTCGAGGAGATCACGCCGGGTCCGGAGGCGCTCGCCGATCGCGTGCGCGAGCTCTTGGCCGGCGACGACTTCGTCGTCCTGCTCGCCGGGACCAAGCCCAGTGGGCTGGCTGTGCTCCGCTTCCGGCCGTCGATCTGGACCGCGGGCCTCGAGTGCTACCTCGCTGAGCTCTATGTCCAGCCCGAGCACCGAGCGCATGGGCACGGCAAAGCGCTGATGGCGGCTGTGCTGGAGACGGCGAAGGCACGGGGCACCGACTACATCGAGGTGGCGACCAGCGAGGACGACGTCGCGGCCCGCGCACTCTATGAGCGGTTCGGCTTCATCAATCGCGAGCGTGGAGCGGATGGGCCGTTGATGTACGTCTACGAGCGCGAGCTCTAGCCGCGCAGTCGCGCGATCGATTTCTCGTACGGCGGCTCGAGGATCCCCGCCTCGGTGATCACCGCCGTCACGAGCTCGGCCGGAGTGACGTCGAACGCGGGGTTGAATCCGTGGCCGTCCGGTGTGACCTCCTCCGGGGCGCGCTCCTCGATCGGGATCTCCTCGCCGCTCGGCGTATCCGGGTCGATCGTCGAGAGCGGCGCGGCGACGTAGAACGGCACGCCGTGCCGCTCCGCGAGCACGGCAAGCGGGTAGGTGCCGACCTTGTTCGCCACGTCACCGTTGGCCGCGATGCGATCCGCGCCGACCACGATGCGGTCCACGAGCCCGCGCGCCATCAGGCCGCCCGCGACCGAGTCCGCGATCACCTTGAACGGAATGCCCGCCTTGCTCAGCTCCCAAGCCGTGAGCCGCGCGCCCTGAAGCCGCGGCCGGGTCTCGTCCACCCAGACCTGGGCCAGCCGGTCGCGCTCCCACGCCGCGCGGAGCACGCCTCCCGCGGTGCCCAAGCCGCCCGTGGCGAGCGGCCCGGTGTTGCAATGCGTGAGTGCCCGGTCGCCCTCCGCGAACCGGTCGGCGCCGAGCTCGGCCATCCGGCGGTCGGCGTCCCGCTGCTCGGCATGGAGCCGCTCGGCGAGCGCGAGCGCGTCGGCGGCCTCCGCCGCCTGATCTACGGCCCATGCCAGGTTCACGGCGGTGGGGCGAGTGCCGCGAAGCAGTTCGGCGGCGGCGTTGACGTCTTCCCCACCATGCGCCGCGAGGGCGACGCCGTACGCGGCGGCCAGCCCGATCGCGGGCGCGCCGCGAACCGCCATCGAGCGGATGCACTCGGCGACGTCCTCGGAGGTCCGGCATCGAACCCACTGCTCCTCATCAGGCAGTAACCGCTGGTCGAGTACGAGCAGCTCGCCGTCCTGGAAGCGCAGTGGCATGACATCGGTTGCCACGCCGTCGAAGGTACCGGGGACCTAAGTCTCCTGGTAGAGCGGACCGTCGCCGCCCTCGGGCGGGGTCAGACGGCCACCCTTCGCCGTGATCGCGCCGCACTGGACGCAGTTCGACGGCGTGATGTTGAGGTCGACCTCGGCGGCGCCGTTCTCCAGCTGATCGTCCGGGATCTCGTAGACCTGCGCCGGGCACATCGACACCCAGGTCTGCGCGACCTCGCGCGGTACACGCCGCTGGACCTTGATGTGGTTTGGCGCGTCGTCGCGCGTGGCGTTGCCCGAGGCGAAGACCGAGGAGAGCTTGTCGAACGTGTACTTGTTGTCCGGCTTCGGATAGTTCTTCGCTGCGCCGTCCAGCTCCATCTCCTCGTCGGCGTCCGGATGCTGGTGCCAGCGGCCACCGGGAAATGCGCCCTTGGTGATGGTCATCGCGCTGGCGATCGCGCCGCCGACGAAGAACCCGCGCGAGAACGGCTGGCGCATGTTTCGCGACTGGTACAGGTCCTGGCCGATGAGGCTGTTGCGGACCAGCGTGTCGTAGGCGTCGAAGTTGACCGAATCCTGCTTCAGCGCGTCGACGATCGCCTCCGCCGCGTACATCCCCGCGTGCATCGCGTAGTGAATGCCCTTCAGCTCCGGGACGTTCACCATCCCGGCGCCGTCCCCCGCGATGACCATGCCGGGGACCGTGAGTGTCCGAGGCAGGGCCCAGAAGCCGCCCGAGGGGATCGTCTTGGCGCCCCATCCGACGCGCTGGCCGCCCTCGAGGATCTTGCGCACGAACGGGTGCGTCTTCAGCTCCTGCAGCGCGTCGTGGACCGAGAGGGTGGCGTCCGTGTAGTCGAGCCCGACGACGAGTCCAATGCAGACCTTGTCCTCGCCCATCGGATAGATGAAGCTGCCGCCGAACTCGTTCCACTTCGGCGCCTTGCGGAGCGGCCATCCCATCGTGTGGATGACTCGGTCGAGCGGCTTCTCCACCTCCCAGATCTCCTTGACGCCCAGCTCCCAGCGCTGCGGGAGCAGGCCCTGGAGCTCGAAGAAGTCGATCGCGGCGCCGGTCAGATGGCCCTGCGTCCCCTCGGCGAGGATCGTCGCCTTGGCAATCACGTCGGACCCGGGCTCGAAGTTGGAGAGCTCCTCACCGTCGCGGCCGCGCCCCTTGTCGCCGGACCGGACGCCCTTGACGATCCGGTCCTCGACCAGGAGCTTGTCGGCCGCCGTCTCCGTCAGCAGATAGGCGCCGGCCTCCTCGGCCTTCTCGCCGAGGAACCGCCCGAGCTTGGCGACCGAGGTCACGTAGTTGCCGTGGTTGCGGAAGTTGGGCGGCATCGGCTTCAGCGGGAACGCCTGCTTCTTGGTCAGGAGGTAGACGGCGTCCTTGGTCACCTCCTGGTAGACCGGCCACTCGGAGGGCTCGAGGTCCGGGAAGAGCTCCCGCATGGCCGACGGGCGCATGTTCGCCCCCGACAACAGGTGCGCGCCGGTGACCTTACCCTTTTCGATGACGGCGACCGGAACCTCACCCAGATTCTCGGCGAGCTCCGGTTCGCTCTCGAGGAGCTGCATCGTCTTGATCGCGCAGGCGAGCCCGGCCGGGCCGCCGCCCACGATCGCGAGGCCGACCTCGATCCGCTCGTCCTCGGGGTCGGTGGGCTCGGTTACGTAGTCGGCCGCGGGGTCAACTGGGGGTGGATATTTCGCTGGGGCTACTGGCATCTCGAGTAAGCAGTAAGCAGTAGGCAGTAGGCAGGGGCTTCGCGCGGCAGTCTGCTTACTGCAAACTGCTTACTGCTTACCTGATCCTTCATCCGCCCTTCCGAGCCTTCACCGCTTCGGTCAGCTTCGGCAGAATCTTGTGGAGATCGCCGACGATCCCGAGGTCGGAGAACTCGAAGATCGGCGCGTTCGGGTCCTTGTTGATCGCGAGGATGTTCTCCGAGTTCTGCATCCCGACCTTGTGCTGGATCGCGCCCGAGATGCCGGCGGCCAGGTAGAGCTTCGGCGCGACCGTCTTGCCGGTCTGGCCGATCTGGGCCGCGTACGGGTACCAGCCGGCGTCGACCACCGCGCGAGTCGCCGCCACGGCGCCGCCCATCGCGTCAGCGAGGTCCTCGGCGAGCTTGAAGTTGTCCTTCTCGCCCAGCCCGCGGCCGCCGCCGACGAGGATCTCAGCGTCCTCGATGTTGACGTCCGCGCCGCGCTGCTCGCCGCGCGTGACCATGCGCGCCTTGGTCGACCAGTCCGAGAGCTCCACTTCGACGTCCACGACCTCGGCCGAGCCGCCGTCACCCGCGTTCGCGTCGAAGGCGTTCAGGCGGCCGATGATGATCCCGGGCTCGCCGACGTAGCCGACGTCGACGATCGCGGAGTCCTGGAGCACCGGCCGCTCGGCGACGAGCTTCCCGTCCTGAACTTTGACCTCGGTGACCTCCATGGTCACCCCGGCGTTGAGGCGGGCGGTGAGCCCGGCGCCGATCTCGAACCCGAGGAGACCGCCGCCGAAGAGGGCATAGGAGAAGCCCTCGTCGGAGATGACCTTCGCCATCACGTCGACGATCGGCTGGGCGAGGCCCTCGGGCGCGTCCTTGGCCCGGAAGACGCGCTTGGCGCCGTAGGCGCCCAGGCCGGCGGCCCCGTCGTCGGAGACGTCCCCGACGACAACCGCGGCCGCCTCGGTGCCAAGCTCTCCGGCCAGCTTCGCGGCCTCGGAGATCGCGCCGAGCGAGTTCTTGTTGAAGTTGCCCTCGTCGTCGTGGAGGGCGTAGACAAGGATTCCGGCCATCAGAGAAGCTTCCTTTCGTCGAGCCAGGCGACGATCTTCTCGACCGTCTCGTTCGTGTCCTCGTCCTCGATGATCTCCCCGGGCTCCTTGGTGGGCGGCGGGTTGATCGCAAGGACCTGGGTCTTCGAGCCGTCCTCACCGACATGGTCGGCCTCGATACCGACGTCGCCCGTGGCGTGCGTGTCGAGCGGCTTCTTCTTCGCACCCATGATCGCCTTGAGGCTCGGGTAGCGGGGCTCGTTGATCGCGTCGCCGACCGAGATGACGGCCGGGAGTTCGACCTCGACGGTGTCGTAGCCGTACTCGGCCTGACGCTCGCAGGTGAGCTTGTTGTCGGCGACGTCGATCTTGATCACCTGCGTCAGCGAGGGCATCTTCAAGTGGTCCGCGACGACGGCACCGATCGTGTAGCACTCCCCGTCGTCCGACTGCTGGCCCAGCAGCACGAGATCGGGCTGCTCGGACTCGAGGACCTTGGCGAGCGCGTAGCCGGTAGCGCAGACGTCGGAGCCGGCGAGAGCCTCGTCGGTCAGATGGACCGAGCGGTCGGCGCCGAGCGCGACGGCCTTGTGCAGGGCGCGCACGGCGGATTCGGGGCCCATCGTGACCGCGACGATCTCGTCGACCTGGGCGTTTCCGCCCTCGCGGATCTGCATCGCGGCCTCGATGCCGTGGGTGTCAAAGGGGTTGAGGTTCTTCTCCCCGGAGCGGTCCAGACGCTTCGTGTTGGAGTCGATGCGCTTCTGCACCGCGGCGTCTGGAACCTCTTTAACCAGGCAACAGATCTTCAAGTCGTCCCTCCTTCAAGGGGAATGGCGCGCGGCATATTAGCGGCTGGGTGTCGTCTGACTGACCAGTCAATCAGGAGCTTCCCCGTTCGCGAGCGGGCGAAACATGGGCGTGGGAGCGGGTTCAGGATGTCTGCGCGGCGAGCGTGCGGCGCTCGTCGATCGCGCTACGGATGAAGTCGACGATCTCGTCGGTCGAGGCCCCCGGCGTGAACACCTCGGCGACCCCCAGCTTCTTCAGCTCCGGCGCGTCGTCGGCCGGAATCGTCCCGCCCACGGTGACGACGACGTCATCCACGCCCTGCTCGCGCAGGAGCTCCACGACCTTCGGAACCAGAGTCATGTGTGCTCCCGAGAGGATCGACAGCCCGATCGCGTCGGCGTCCTCCTGAACCACAGTCGCGGCGATCTGCTCGGGCGTCTGGTGAAGGCCGGTGTAAATCACCTCCATCCCCGCATCGCGGAGGGCTCTGGCGATGATCTTGGCCCCGCGGTCGTGGCCGTCGAGACCGGGCTTGGCGACGACCACTCGGATCTTGCGGCCGGACTCGTTCACGGCCGGGAGCTTAGTGCCGTCGCGCGAGGCGTGGCCGGGTTAACCGCCGCCGGGGAGCGTCCAGTGCGCGAGCAGCGAGGTGATCACGATGATCACAGTGATCAGCGCGAGCAGGCCGAGCAGCGCGGCCACATAGAGCTTGACGCCGCGGCCCGTGTCGTCGATGCCGTGCACCTCGTTCTCGTGGACCTCGACGTCCCCCTCCCCGCCCTCGTCCGCCAGGAACCTCCTGGCGGCCTCGATGGCGCTCTCCTTGGTCGCGGTGTTGGTGAGCGACTGGGGGTCGCCCTCGCGGATCACGTCCCATCCGTCGACCTCGTCTCTGACCACGATCAGATTGGACATGCCAAGTGGGTACCCCGCAGGGTTTGTCAGAAAACTGGCTGCTCCGTGTAACGGCCGAAGACTTCCTGCAACGCGACCACCATCTCGCCCTCCGAGGCGCGTGCCCGTGCGGCGTCGAGGAAGTGCGGCATGAGGTTCTCCCCCTCGCTCGCCGCGGCGGTCTTGAGCTGCGCGAGCGCCCGCTCGACGGCGGCGGACTCGCGCGCCGCACGTGTGCGCTCGAGCCGATCCGCCTGCTTTCGCTCGGCGGCGGGATCGGGTCGGTGAAGCTCGATGCCCTCCTCGTCCTCCAGCCGGTACTCGTTGACCCCGACGACGACGCGGCGCCGCGAATCGACCTCCTGCTGGTAGCGGAACGACGCATCGGCGATCTCGCGCTGCGGGAAGCCGCGCTTGATCGCCTCGACCATCCCGCCCAGCTCGTCGATCCTGGCGAAGTACGCGTAGGCGGCGCGCTCCATCTCGTCCGTCAGCGATTCGACGAAATACGAGCCGCCGAGCGGGTCGATCGTGTTGGTCACGCCGGTCTCGTGGGCGATCACCTGCTGCGTACGAAGCGCGATGCGAACCGCCTCCTCGGTTGGAAGAGCGAGCGCCTCGTCATAGGAGTTCGTGTGCAGCGACTGCGTGCCGCCGAGCACGCCGGCCAATGCCTCGATCGCCGTGCGGACGATGTTGAGGAGCGGCTGCTGGGCGGTCAGCGATACCCCGGCGGTCTGCGTGTGGAAGCGCATCCGCAGCGACTCCGGCCTGCGAGCGCCGAAGGTCTCGCTCATCTCGCGGGCCCAGATCCGGCGCGCGGCGCGGTACTTCGCGATCTCCTCGAAGAAGTCGATGTGGGCGTTGAAGAAGAAGGAGAGCCGCGGGGCGAACTCATCGACGTCCAGGCCGCGGGCGACGGCCTCCTCGACGTACGTGAAGCCGTCCTTCAGCGTGAAGGCGAGCTCCTGCTGCGCGGTCGACCCGGCCTCGCGGATGTGGTAGCCGGAGATCGAGATCGGGTGCCACCGCGGCATGCGCTCGGTGCACCACTCGACCATGTCGGTGACCAGGCGCATCGCCGGTTCGATGGGGAAGCACCACTCCTTCTGGGCGATGTACTCCTTGAGGATGTCCGTCTGGA
>VAYL01000189.1:3591-3890 GCA_005884305.1 Actinomycetota bacterium | reverse complement strand
GCCTCAGATTACGACACACGGGCCGTTGGCTCGACGCCAGCTTGTTACTCGGCGCGCGCGCCGGTCCCTGCAAGTGCGCGTGGAGTTGCAGGCACCGCTAGCCGCACGGAGTGAGCGGGTTGCCTGCTCTGGTGCCGATCGTGTTCCCCGAGCCGCAGTTGCCGGCGCCCTCATTGATCAGATCAGTCGGGTTGTCCGTGATCGTGTTGTCGATCAGGCGGTTGTCATCCGATCCCGCGCTGATGTCCACGCCTAGCTCGCCGTTGTTCTGGACAGTGTTGTTGCGAATCCTGACGTCG
>VAYL01000189.1:565-3449 GCA_005884305.1 Actinomycetota bacterium | reverse complement strand
GACGACAACGTCGTGTTGTCGCACCGTGCGTCGATCGTCGGCCGGCCGCCCACGCCGCGAAGAGTGACCCGCTTGTTGATCACGACCGCCTCCCGATACGTGCCGCCTGATTGAGCGCCTTTTGGAGCGCGTTTGGCCCGGGCCTCACCTCGATCGTCGCGCCGAGGGCCGCCGGGGCCAGTATGAGAGCGCCCCGTCGCGACCGCAAGCACGACAACCCGCATTGCTAGCGCTCCCCTGCGCAGTCCGACTTCCTGACCGGCACGGGGCGACCCTACGTCACGAACGGGCGGAGTCACGTCACCAGAACGAATCGCTTGACCCAGGCGCCCCGGAGACGTAGGGTCGTCACATGGATCGCCGCAGGCGCATGGATGCCGTCAGGTGGGCGGCGGCGTGCGCGGTGACCGCGGCGCTGCTGGTCCTCGCCGCGGGGGCATACGGGAGCGCGTTCTTCAGGGGACCGGTGGCCGGAGGCGCCAACAACGCGGGCGTCGAGTTCAGGGCCAAGTCCCACAACGACCACCCGCGCAGGGTGCTCGAGTTCCGCTGGTTCAACGTGCCGGTGCCGCCGAACTGCGCCGACTCCTTCGAGGGGACTCACTTCTCGATGAGGGTCAACCGCCACCGCAGGTTCCACGGGACCTATCCCGTTCCCAACGCCAACCGCAAGGCGATCGTGCACGGAAGGTTCAAGCGGAGTGGCAAGAAGGCCACTGGAACTCTCCGCCTGAAGGGAAACTTCTCAGGCGGCTGCGTCAACGCCGATACAGGCCCCCTGAGCTGGGTCGCAAGAAAGAACGGCTGATCTGAGGAGTCGCGGCTGCGAGCGCCGCTAGTGGTGCTCGATGACGCGGTCGACGATGCTGTACGCCTTCGCCTCCTCGGCGCTCATGAAGTAGTCGCGCTCGGTGTCCTTCTGGACCTTCTCCAAGGGCTGACCGGTGTGCTTGGCGATGATCTCGTCGAGCCGCTTGCGGACGTCGATGATCTCGCGGGCGTGGATCTCGATGTCGGTCGCCTGGCCCTGGAACCCGCCGGTCACCTGGTGAATGAGGATCTTCGAGTTCGGCGTCGCCATGCGCTTGTCTGAGGCGCCCCCCGCCAGAAGCAGGGCACCCATCGACATCGCAACGCCGACGCAGATCGTCTGCACGTCGGGCTTTATGTACTGCATCGTGTCGTAGATCGCGAGCCCCGCATACACCGAGCCGCCCGGGGAGTTGACGTAGATCGAGACGTCCTTGTCGGGATCCTCGGACTCGAGGTGGATCAGCTGAGCGACGACGAGGTTTGCGATGTCCTCGGTCACCGGAGTGCCCAGGAAGATGATCCGCTCGTTGAGAAGGCGCGAGTAGATGTCGAATGCGCGCTCGCCGCGCGACGTCTGCTCGACGACCATTGGGACTAGGGGGCTCACGAGGCGATGAGTCTATAAAAGGCGCTTACGGTCCCCGGCGCCGGATCAGCTGCCGGAGCCAGGGGTCCAGAGGCCCGCCTCCGCGGCCTCGGATTCCTCGCGTTCCTTCTCCGGGGTCCAGAGCGCGTCGCGAGCGGCAGCCTGCTCGGCGGGAATGGGCTTTGCCGAGTCCGCGATCACATCCGCGGCCTTCCGCAGCCGGATCTCCGAACGGAGCAACGAGTCGCGCCCAGCCTCTCTGAGATTGTCCAAGAGCTTCTCGGGCGCTTCGTCGCCCTCACCGGGCCCCAGCGCCTCGACGAGGTCGGAGTCGCTGACCTCGATCTCCTCCGCGTCGGCGACGGCGGCAAGCGTGGCCTCCCGCCGGAGGGCCCGCTCGGCGTCCGCCTCCATGTCCGTGACAAGCCCCTCCCGGTCCTTGTCCTGCATTTGGACGTATGCCGCCGGGTCGAGGCCGCGCGAGCGCAGCGAGCGCTCGAACCGGTCCCACATCTCATGGGCGCGGGCGTGGACGAGCTCCTTGGGCAGGTCGATCGTCGCGTTGGCCGCCGCGGCGTCAACGGCGGCGGCTCGAAACTCATCGTCGGCGCGGCGCTCGAGCGCCTCGGCGATGCGTCCGCGGATCTCATCGCGCAACTCCTCGAGGGTGTCGAACTCCGAGGCCTCGGAGGCGAAGTCGTCGTCCAGCTCCGGAAGGTCCTTCTCCCTCACCTCCTTGACGGTCACCTTGAACTGCGCGGTCTTGCCGGCCAGGTCCTGCGCCCCGTAGTCGTCGGGGAAGTTGACGTCCACCGTCACCTCGTCGCCAGCGGACGCCCCGGTGAGCGCCTCGTCGAACTCCGGCAGCAGCGCCTCGGCGCCCACCTCGACCGTGAGGTCGGTGGCCTCGGAGCCCTCGAACGGCTCGCCGTCGACCGTGCCGGAGTAGTCGATCACGACGACATCGCCCGCCGCGGCGGCCCGCTCGACCGGATTGAGCGCGGCGAACCCCTGCCGCAGCCGGTCGAGCTCGGTCTGAACGGCGTCCTCGGGGACCTCGGGCTCGACCTTGCCGACCTCGAGGTCCTTGTAGTCGCCGAGCTTGGCCGGTGGCCGCACCGCGACCTCGATCGAGAACTCGAGCTCCTCGCCGGCGTCCGGGAGCGATTGGACATTCAGCTGTGGGTCGCCGATCGGCGTGATGCCAGTGTCGAGAAGCGCGCGCTCGTACCACTCCGCGAGCGACTCGCGGAGCGCCTGCTCGACGACGGCCTCGCGGCCGACGCGCTGGATCACCAGCTCAGCGGGAACCTTGCCCTTGCGGAATCCGGGCACCCGCATGTCGCCCGCGAGCTGGCGGGCGGCACGCTCGATGCGCTGCTCGACGGCGTCGGGCTCGATGCCCACCTCCACCCGCACGCGGGAGTCGCCAAGCTCAGTGACGGTAGTTCTCATCGCCGAACTACCTTATTGAGTGCTCCTCTG
>VAYL01000189.1:0-200 GCA_005884305.1 Actinomycetota bacterium | reverse complement strand
GCGCATGAATCGCCCGAGCTTGTCGGGGAGCTCCACAAACTCGCCCTGTGCGAGCGACTCGACCGGGTCGAGCAGCATGGCGAGCGCCCGGTGGAACTCGATCGTCTCCCGGCTAAGTGAATACGTCGCCTGCGTCGCACCGGCTTCGGCCGCGAACACCCGCTGCTCCAGCCGCTCGATCCCGTCGTCGATGGCCGACG
>VAYL01000153.1:21881-23851 GCA_005884305.1 Actinomycetota bacterium | reverse complement strand
CATGTTCCCCACCTGCTCGAACAGGCTCTTTGCGGGAAGGAACGCCCTGTCTGCGACCGCTCGGACCATCTCTCCTCAGCGCCGCGCTCGTTTGACAGGCGGCCACGTAAATGTATTCGATGAAACCGCTCATCGCCAACTCCCAACCGTCGGCGGGCACGCCTGACCAGGGCTGGCTATGCGGCCAGGACAAGCGCGATTTGCGCTCGAACCAGGTGGTATGTTCCCCCGCGCCTTGGGGGAGAGCGGCACAATCGCCGGAAGGCTGCGACCCCGGGGTCCGGGAGCAAGGATCGCAATCGGGTTCGCCGCCATTTCGCTCGCGACCGGTGTCGCAGCGTGCGGGAGCGGGCCGTCCCAGGACGCAACCGTCCCATCCGGGAACTTCGCCGTGCAGGTGACGAAGGCGAAGTTCGCCAACCACCAGAAGCTCGCCGACTCGAACTACCTTCAGCTCGAGATCCGCAACGCGGGCACTCAGACGATCCCCGACCTCGCGGTGACGATCAACACGGTCGCCGAGGGCCAGCCCAACGTCAAGTCACCCTCCTACTCGACCGGTTCCGGCCAGGGCTCGTTCAACATCCGCGTTGATGACCCGAATCTCGCCTTCCCGTTCCGGCCCGTGTGGATCCTCGAGGAGGCCTATCCCAAGGTGGTCCAACCGGGCCAGCCACTCAAGCAGCTGTCGAAGACGCCCACCTCCGGCGCGGAATCGGCCGCCACGGATACGTTCCAGTTCGGCTCGGTGGCCCCGGACCAGAGCAAGAACATGGTGTGGCGCGTCACGCCGGTGCGAACCGGCACGTACACCATCCACTACGAGGTGTCCGCCTCGCTGACGGGCAAGGCGAAGGCAGTCACGCCCGATGGCAGCCCGGTCCGCGGCGAGTTCGTCGCGACGATCTCGGGCAAGCCTCCGCAGAGCTGCGTCACCGGCGGCGGGAAGGTCACGACGGACTGCGGCCCGCCGGCCGGAGGGTGATCCGAGGCGGGCGCTAGTCGTCTGAGCGTCACGGCGGGCCTGCTCGCCGTCATGGCGGCGGCTGGCTGCGGCAGCGGATCCCCTTCTACGACCGCGTCCTCGACCGGCACCGCGCCTCCGCCAGGCCGCACCACGGGACAACAGGTCGGAAACGGTGTCGGGGGCGTCCGGCTCGAGAAGCTTGGTGACTTCGAGCAACCGCTCTACGTCACGCAGCCGCCCGGTGACAGCCACCATCTGTTCGTCGTCGAGCAGACCGGTCAGGTCCGCGTGCTGACGGATGGGACACCGGAGGACCAGCCGTTCCTGGATCTCTCCGGGCAGGTCTCCTGCTGCGGCGAGCAGGGCCTGCTGTCGATCGCCTTCGCGCCCGACTACGAGAAGAGCGGACTCGTCTACGCGGACTTCACGGATCGAGCCGGCGACACGCGGGTCGTCGAGTACCGGCGCTCGAGCTCGGATCCGCTCACGGTTGATCCGTCGAGCGCCCGCATCGTCCTCCGCGTCGACCAGCCGTTTCCGAACCACAACGGCGGACTGTTGCTCTTCGGCCCCGACCACAAGCTGTACGTCGGCTTGGGCGACGGCGGCTCGGAGGGGGATCCCGACCGGGCCGGGCAGGACCTGGGCACGCTACTCGGCAAGATCCTGCGCATCGACCCCAGGCCGAGCGACGGGCGCGCCTACTCGATTCCTTCATCGAACCCCTTCGTGGACAAGCACGGCGCGCGCCCCGAGATCTACTCGTACGGACTGCGGAACCCTTGGCGCTTCTCCTTCGATCGCCTGACCGGAGCATTGGCGATCGGGGACGTCGGGCAGGACGACTGGGAGGAGGTCGACCTCGTTCCGCGCGGCGCCGGCCGCGGCGCCAACTTCGGCTGGTCGGCGTTCGAGGGATTCGCACGCTTCAACGACGACCAGTCGGCGCCGAACGCGGTGCCGCCGGTGCTGGCCTACAGCCACGACAACGGCCGGTGCTCCG
>VAYL01000153.1:12093-21768 GCA_005884305.1 Actinomycetota bacterium | reverse complement strand
TCCGGACCTCAGCTCATTCGGCGAGGACAACGCGGGACACATCTACGCAACCTCGCTCAACGGGCCGGTATACCGGCTCGTCGCCGACGGATCCTCCTGACCGAACGGGGACCCTGGACCGGCAATCCCCGCCGCGAGTAATCTCAAACAGGATGGTGGGAAGGAGCGGTCACAGGGGAGGGTGGCTGGTGGCCGCCGCATTTATCGCCGGGGTACTGGTGGTGGCGCTTCTCGGCACCGGGGCCTCGGGCCGGGCACCTACGCTCGCGCTGCGGTCCGTCGGCACCTTCGATTCCCCGATCTACGTCACCCACGCGCCGGGCACGCCAGGATTCCTGTACGTGGCGGAGCAGGCGGGTCGGATCCGGGTCGTCGACAAGGGGACGCCTCGATCGCAGGACTTTCTCAACATCAGCAACCGGATCTCCTGCTGCGGTGAGCGGGGGCTGCTCTCGATCGCGTTCGATCCCCACTATCGCTCGAATCATCTCCTCTATGCGGACTACACGAACGCAAACGGCGACCTCGAGGTCGACGAGTTCCACGCCACATCGAACCGCGGAGCCGATCCGAACTCACGTCGCACGGTGATCGTCATCCCGCATCCCGGCGAGTCGAATCACAACGGCGGCCAGCTTCAGTTCGGCCCGGCCGGCCTTCTCTACATCTCGACCGGCGACGGCGGGGGCGGCGGCGACAATCACGACAACGCCCGCCACCTGAACGTTCTGCTCGGAAAGATCCTGCGGATCGATCCCCACAAGCAGGCGACGCGTCCGTACACCGTTCCCCAGAGCAACCCCTACGTCGGGCGCACCGGCCGCGACGAGATCTTCGCCTACGGCTTCCGCAATCCGTGGCGCTTCTCGTTCGACTCAGCCAACAACGACCTCGCGATCGGCGACGTGGGGCAGGACTCGTGGGAGGAGATCGACTACGTCGCCCGGCCGCGCGCCAAGGGCTCGTACTTCGGGTGGCCCACCTACGAGGGATTTGCGCCGTTCGATCTCAGCCGCCCGGACCCCAACCCGAACCCCCGTCCGCGGGTCCAGCCGATCATCGTCAAGAACCACGGCAGCGACGGCTATCACGCGATCATCGGCGGCTACGTCGTCCACAACCCCAATCTGAGCCTGCTCAACGGCCGATACGTCTACAGCGACCACGCTAACGGCGCTATCCGCAGCCTCGTGCCGTCCACCTCCGGGGCCAGGGGCGACAGGAACACCGGTCTGAGCGTCTCGGGTCCCAGCTCCTTCGGCATCGGCTACGCCCGCCAGCTCTATGTCGCCTCCCTCGGCGACAACCACGTCTACCAGATCGTCCAGCGCCCCTGATCAAGAAGTAGCGGCCCGTTACGGCGGCCGCAAGGGGCGCCGGAGTAGAGTCCCCATTGATGGAGAGCGCCTCCGCGACGCAGAGCGCCCCGCCGGCAACGGGCAACGGAGCTTCCGCCGACGGGGGCGCGTTCGAGGTCCATCGGCCGGCTGACGGCAGCCTGATCCGTCAGATCCCGATCGACCCGCCCGAGCGTGTCGCCGAGGTCGTCGCGAGGGTCCGGGAGAACCAGAAGGAGTGGCAGGCGATCGGGTTCCCTGGGCGGCGCAGGTGGCTCGAGCGCTTCCGCGACTGGATGATCGACAACGAGCCGCGGCTCGCCGACGTCATGCAGGAGGAGACGGGGAAGGTGCGCGCCGAGGCGGAGGCCGAGGCGCCGCTCATCAGCTCGGCGATCAACTACTACTCGCAGCATGGCGAGGAGCTCCTCGCCGATGAGACGCCGACCCCCAACATCCTGCCGCTGAGGGTGAAGCGGCTTCGCATCCTCTACCGCCCGTATCCGGTCGTGGGTGTGATCACCCCTTGGAACTTCCCGCTCCTGCTCGCGCTGGATGACGCGATCCCGGCGCTGTTCGCCGGATGCGCGGTCGTGATCAAGCCGTCGGAGTTCACGCCCCTCTCGACGATGGAGGCCGTGCGCGGGTGGAAGGAGGAGGTGGGTGGCCCCGGCGTGCTGGAAGTGGTGAACGGTCTTGGCGAGACGGGCGGAGTGCTCGTCGACGAGGTCGACTTCGTTCAGTTCACCGGCTCCGACCGCACCGGCAAGGTCGTGATGAAGCGTGCCGCCGACACTCTGACCCCCGTGAGCCTCGAGCTCGGGGGCAAGGATCCCCTGATCGTCCTGCGCAGCTCGGACTTGGAGCGCGCGGTCAACGCGACCGCCGTCGGAGGTCTATTGAACTCCGGGCAGGCGTGCACGTCGATCGAGCGGGTCTATGTCGAGGAGCCGATCTACGACGAATTCGTTGCGAGGCTCACCGATGAGGTCCGGGGCCTTCGCCAGGGGTTCGACGGGCGCTCCTACTCCGCGGAGATCGGAGCCATGGCCACTCCGGCGCAGGTGGAGATCGTCTCCTCCCACGTCGAGGACGCTCGCGAGAAGGGGGCTCGCGTGCTGACCGGCGGCAAGCGCAAGGAGGGATCCGGCGACTGGTACGAGCCGACCGTGATCGCCGACGCCGACCACTCGATGAAGGTGATGACCGACGAGACGTTCGGCCCGGTGATCCCGGTGATGAAGGTGCGCGACGCCGACGAGGCCGTCCGCCTGGCGAACGACACGCGCTACGGGCTCTCGGCGTCGGTTTTCGCCGGGACCAGCGACGAGGCCGAGGCGGTCGCCCGGCGCATCGAGGCCGGCGCTGTGAACGTCAACGACGTGCTTACTAACTTCTTCGCGCTGGGTCTGCCGATGGGCGGCTGGAAGGACTCGGGCATCGGCTTCCGGCACGGCTCGTACGGGATCAAGAAGTACGTACGGCCGGAATCGATCGTGGTCCCTCGCGTCAAGCAGGGGAAGCGTGATCCGCTGTGGTTCCCCTACACGTCAACGCGGCGCAAGATGGTCAACCGGGTCAACCGCCTGATCAACGCGCGCGGCCTGCGGAACCGGCTCGGGATCTAGCGGTCACTCAGGAGTAGCCTCGCGTTGCGTGGAGGCGGCTCTCGAGACTCGGATCAGGGAGTTGGCGGAGGAGCTGTCGCGCACCGAGCCCGTGACCTGGCGGCGGCCCGCGGTGGCACTGGGGCGCCGGCAGCTGGGAAGCCTCGACGGCCGTCCGGCGCTTCGCTCCGCGCTGTTTCGCTTCGTCGACGCGGCGCCTGCATGCCGCGGCCCGTTTGATCGTGGCGCCCACCTCCGTGCCTTCGTCCGGGAGGTGGACGGGGAGCGGGTGCCGCTTGCGCTGCGCCCGCTGCGCGGGCCGGCGGCGGTCGGACCGCTGCTCGCCGCGTATGGCCTTGCCAGCGGTCCGGCCACCGCGCTCCTCGCCCGCCAGTTCATCGCGGGCCGTGACGTCAAGGACGCGACGCGGACGCTGAGGGCGATGTGGCGGCACGGCCAGGCGTTCGCGCTCGACCTGCTGGGAGAGTCGACCGTCTCCGAGGCGGAGGCGCAGGCCTATTTCAAGCGCTGCGCGGAGACGCTGCGGGTGCTGGCGGACGCGGCTCGGGAGTGGCCGGAGCAGCCCCTGCTGGACGCCGATCACCACGGCCGCCTGGCACGAGCGAATCTCTCGATCAAGCTGACGGCCCTGACGCCGCTGCTGCGACCGTTGGCCCCGGAGCGAGGGGCCGCCGACGCGGCGCGCCGCCTGTGGCCCCTGCTTCAGCTCGCGCGCGAGCTCGGCGCGCACGTCCACCTGGACATGGAGGACTACGACAGCCGCGAGACGCTGCTGCTCGCCTTCGAGGGGGTGCTCGCGAGCGAGGAGTTCCGCGAGGCCCCGTCGGTGGGTGTCGTGGTCCAGGCCTACCTGCGGGACGCGGACGAAACGCTGGAGCGGATCCTCAGCTCCCCTTCCCTCACCCAGCGCGCGATCCCGCCGACGATCAGGCTCGTGAAGGGCGCCTACTGGGACCACGAGAGCGTGATCGCCGGCCAGCGCGGCTGGCAGGCGCCGGTTTGGGCCGAAAAACGCGAGTCCGATGCTTGCTTCGAGCGGCTGACGCGACGGCTCATCGACGCCCGCGACTCGGTGCGGCCTGCGATCGCGACGCACAACCTGCGCTCGCTCGCCCATGCGATCGCGTATCTGGAGCGATGCGGAGGCGAGCGGCGGGAGCTCGAGCTGCAGGTCCTTCGCGGGCTGGGGGACGACTTGGCCGAGGGCATCTCCCGCCTCGGATATCGCGTCCGCATCTACACACCGATCGGCGACCTCGTGGCCGGGATGGCGTATCTCGTCCGGCGCCTGCTGGAGAACTCCTCCAACGAGGGATTCCTGCTGCGCCAGCGACACCAGTCCCTCGACGAGCTGCTCCGACCGCCCGCATGAACGAGGACTTCCGAAACCATCCGCTTCTGGAGCTCCGGCTTCCCGAGGTGCGCGAGGAGTTGCTCGGAGCGATGGCGGCGCTCGATCGCGAGCTCCCCTTGCGCCCTGCCACGATCGTCGGCGGTACGGAGTCCCGTGGGGATGGCGAAAGATCCACCGACCCGTGCGACCCGGCGCGGGAGGTCGCGACGCTGGAATGGGCCGGAATCGATGCGGCGGAGCGCGCGCTCGAGCTCGCCCTCGCCGCGCGGTGGCCGCTCCGCCCGCCGGAGAAGCGGGTCGCCGTTCTCGAGCGAGCGGCCGGTCGCCTGGCCGAGCGGCGCCACCGAATGACGGCGCTGATCGTGCGCGAGGTCGGCAAGCCGTGGGAGGACGCCGACGCGGAGGTCTGCGAGGCGATCGACTTCCTGCGCTACTACGCACTCAGCGCTCGCCGTCTCCACGACGACCTGATCCAGGTGCCGGGGGAGCGCAACGAGCTGCGGCTTCGCCCGCGTGGGCCGGCGGCGGTGATCAGCCCCTGGAACTTCCCGCTCTCGATCCCGCTCGGGATGACGTCGGCGGCTCTTGTCATGGGGAGCCCGGTGCTCTTCAAGCCGGCGGAGCAGAGCCCCGCGTGCGGTTGGGAAATCGCGCGCCTGCTGCTGGCGGCGGGGGTCGACCAGGACGCCCTCGCGTATCTGCCCGCGGGCGGCGACCTCGGGCGGTGGCTGGTGGCTGAGCCACGGATCGCCACGATCGCCTTCACCGGTTCCGTCGCGGTCGGCCTGGAGATCCAGCGGCGCGCGCACGAGTCCGATGGGCAGCGGCAGATCAAGCGAATCGTCGCGGAGCTCGGCGGCAAGAACTGCGTCCTCGTGGACTCCGACGTGGATCTCGACGAGGCGGTCCCGGCAATCGTGCGCTCCGCTTACGGCTACGGGGGACAGAAGTGCTCGGCCGCGGCTCGGACGCTCGTGCACCAGGGCGTCGCCGACCGATTTGCGGAGCGCCTCTCCGGTGCGGTCGAGATCCTGCGCGTCGGCCCGGCGGATGACTTCGCGACCGAGGTGCCGGCGCTGATCGACCCGGGCGCCGTTTCGAAGTTCAACCGCTACGCCGAGCTCTGCACTGGCGCGGAACTCGCGCGCGCCCAGCCCGCGGCGGGGCCGCAGTACGTGTCCCCGCTGCTCGTCGATGCCGGACGGCTGCCAGACGACACCCCGGTCGTGCGCGAGGAGATCTTCGGTCCACTGCTCACCCTCGAGCGCGTCCGCGACATGGACCAGGCGATCGGCCGTGTTCGCGACCTGCCCCAGGCGCTGACCGCCGGCATCTTCAGCCGGCAGCCCGATCGGATCGACGAGCTGATCGAGCGGCTTCCCACGGGAGTCGTCTACGTGGACCGCGCGATCACCGGCGCGATCGTGGGCCGCCAGCCGTTCGGTGGCAACGGCCTGTCAGGCACCGGCGCCCGCGCCGCGGGGCCAAGCTACCTGCGCCACTTCGCGGACGAGCAGGTCATCTCGACGAACGTCGTCCGCCACGGCGTCGTGCTGTAGCGCTAGCCGCGCGCGCCGAGCTGGCTCTGCAGGTGGTCCGCTCGCTCGCGATACCAGTCCGCAACGGCCCGAAGCCACTCCACCTCGGAACGGGTCCGAGTCTCGACGTAGCCGGAGAACTCGTCGCCAGCCAGGTCACGCGCCTCGGCCACGCTGACGCTCGTGTGACCGTGGCCCAGCCGCCGCCAGACCTTGCGCTCGCCATTCGATGCGGCATCCAGCATCAGCCGCGAGCCATCGCTCAGCTCAAGCCGCTTCGGCTCGTCTCCACGCAGCGTCGTCCCGCACACTCGCTCCTCCATGTCCGCGTCCCCTTCCCGCCCGCCGCAACAGGCGTATTGCGTTCAGGTCCGAAGGATTCACGCTAGCAACGCAGGCGCCGCAATTGAGTAAAGGGACCGTAAGGATCCCGCGTCAATTCGCCGACGCCCGGGCGTGGCCGGGGCGGCAATTTCGGCAGCGTGGCCACTTGGGGTCGCATACCGACACAAAGTGGCCACACAGCGGAATTTCGCCCGGCTTGGCCCTCCCCTACTTGCCCGCCGTTTCTGAGCTGGTGCTGCGCCCCGGGCTCAGCCGGCGGGGACGAGCTCTTCGCGCAGCTGCTTCGCGGCCTGGACCATGTTGCGGAGAGCGGCCGCGACCTCGGGCCAGGCGCGGGTCTTCAGGCCGCAGTCCGGGTTGACCCAGATCTGCTCCGGGTCGAGGACCCGCGCGGCCGCCTGCAGCAGCTCGACCATCTCCTCGGTCGAGGGAACTCGCGGCGAGTGGATGTCGTAGACGCCCGGGCCGATTTCCTGCTTGTAGCCGGTGCGCTCCCAGTCGTGGAGGAGCTCCATGCGTGAGCGTGCCGCCTCGATCAGCAGCACGTCGGCATCCATCCCCTGGATCTGCTCCATGATGTCGCCGAAGTCCGAGTAGCACATGTGCGTGTGGATCTGGGTCTCGTC
Organism: Actinomycetota bacterium; assembly: GCA_005884305.1. Classification (GTDB taxonomy): domain Bacteria; phylum Actinomycetota; class Thermoleophilia; order Solirubrobacterales; family 70-9; genus AC-56. The sequence goes on along the minus strand of VAYL01000153.1, from coordinate 14,940 downwards.
GCGGACGACCGAGGTCGCCACGCGGAACGAGTAGACGGCCCAGTCCAGATACTCACTCCATTGGTCGCGCCGGAGCGGCAGGCCCTCGCGGATCGCCGGCTCGTCTACCTGAATCACCTTGATGTCCTCAGCCTCGAGGTCCTCGACCTCGTCGCGGATCGCGAGCGCCAGCTGCTCGCACGTCGCCGAGCGCGGCTGGTCGTCGCGCACGAACGACCACTGGAGCATCGTCACCGGCCCGGTGAGCATGCCCTTCATCGGCTTCTCGGTGGTCGACTGGGCGTAGGCGATCCAGTCGGTTGTCATCGGGTCCGGGCGGCTGACGTCTCCGTAGATGATCGGGGGGCGCACGTAGCGCGAGCCGTATGACTGCACCCAGGCGCTCTGGGTGAAGACGTAGCCCTCCATCTGCTCGGCGAAGTACTGGACCATGTCGTTTCGCTCGGGCTCGCCGTGGACCAGGACGTCCAGGCCGATCTCCTCCTGGAACCCGACGACGCGATCGATCTCCGAGCGCATGCGGCGGTCGTACTCCGCCTGGTCGATGGTCGCCTCGCGGAGCTCCTTGCGCGCCTCGCGGATCTCGGCGGTCTGGGGGTAGGAACCGATGGTCGTGGTCGGGAAGAGCGGCAGGTTCAACCGGGGGCGTTGCGCCTCGCGGCGGGTCTCGAACGGGCTCTGCCGGCGCGCGTCGTCCTCGGTGAGCGCTGCCACGCGATCGCGGACCGCGGGGTTGCGCGTTCGGTGGGACTCGCGGCGATCGTCCAGGGCGCGATCATTGGCATCGAGCTGATCGGCGATCGCATCGCGTCCCTCTGCGAGCCCCGCCGCCAGGGTCACGACCTCGCCCACCTTCTGCTTCGCGAACGCCATCCACGAGCGAAGCTCGTCGTCGAGAAGGTCCGACGTCGGCTCGGCGTCGAGGTCCACCGGCGTGTGCAGCAGCGAGCACGACGTCGAGACCACGAGCTCCTTGCATCGGTCCCGAATGCCACCGAGCAGGTCGAGGCTGTGCTCGAGCTCGTTGATCCAGACATTGCGCCCGTCGACGATCCCGGCGAAGAGCCACTTGTCCTCGAGCCCGCCGTCGGTGGCGATGAACTCGACGTTCCTGGGGCCACCCTTGCGCACCATCTCCCGGTCCAGGTCGGGACCACCGCGGTGGAAGTCCAGGCCGATCCCCTCGACTGGGAGGTCCCGCAACACCCCGTACGCCTCGCCGACATGGTCGAAATAGGTCTTGACGCAAATGCGCGTGCGCTCGTGGACCTTCGCGAGCTCCTCGTAGACCAGGCGCAGCGCGTCGAGCTCGTGCTCGGCCCGATCCTCGACGAAGCATGGCTCGTCCAGCTGGACCCACGTCGCACCCTGCTCGGCGAGGCGCTCGATCACCTCGCCGTAGACGGGGAGGAGCGCCTCGATCAGGTCGAGGGGGTCAAAGTCGGCGGGAACTCCGTCAGCGGCCTTCCCGAGCAGCAGGAACGAAACCGGTCCCAGGATCACCGGGACGGTGTCGATCCCCAGCTCCTCCATCGCCTCTGTGTGTTCATCGAACGGCTTGGTGGAGGAGAGCGAGAAGGTCGTGTCCGGGCCCAGCTCGGGGACGATGTAGTGGTAGTTCGTGTCGAACCACTTCGTCATCTCCATCGCGGTGACGTCGATGCCGTCCTCCTGGCGGCCGCGCGCCATCGCGAAGTAGGTGTCGATGTCGACGTTGCCGCCTGAGTGCTGGTAGCGATCGGGCACGGCGCCCACGAGCGCGATCACGTCGAGAACGTGGTCGTAGAGCGAGAAGTCGTTCGACGGGATGAGGTCCACGCCGGCCTCGCGCATGAAGCGCCAGTTGTCCGTGCGGATTCGCGTGGCGGTCGCCTGGAGCTCGTCGAGGGAGACGTCGCCGCGCCAGTACCCCTCGGTCGCGAACTTCAGCTCGCGGTTGGGGCCAATGCGCGGAAAGCCGGCGATGTTGGAAAGCGGCATCGAGAAAGCTCCTGTCGGTCTAGGTTAGTTGTCGGGTGGCGGCTAGGTGGTCTCGGTCGCCTGGCCACCCTTCGGCTCCCGCGGGGAGAGCCGGACCGGTGCCGCGCTCAGGGCGCGCAGGCGCATGTCGGACCACGTGAGGCCCTCGCGAACGAGTGCGGGGAGCCCCAGGACGACCGCTGTCGCAACCTCGACGGCCTGCAGGATCACGCCGTAAGCGAGGGCGTCGGCTGCTCCCACGCCGAACCCGGTCGTCAGCAAAGACGCCGATGTTCGACGGGGTCGCCGGGACGACCGCGGTCACGTTGACGGCGAACAGGACGGCAGCGGCCGCTCCGATCCCGACGCCGTGCATGCCGAGCGCCTCGAACAGGACAGCGCAAGCGGAGAGCTGGACGCCCCATGCGCCGAGCTGGGCGGCGGTCGCGAGCGATCCGTACCGAGGATCCCGGAACACGCTGAGCCCCTTGCGAACGCGCAGCAGCGCGGCTCGGATCGCCTCCGATATCCGAGCCAGGCGGCCGGTCCCCATTGGGCGCCTGACCACGACGGGCGCCAGGATCACCACGAGAAGCAGGACGAGCGGGACCAAGCTGAACACGAAGAGCTTCGTCGACCCCGAGTGGAACAGGTCCGTGGACGCGACGATGATCACGCCCAGCAGCGCGAGGGCGGCGATATTCAGCACCGTTTGGGAAACGAGCGTGCCCAGGAGAACGGGAAACGTGAACCGCATGCGTCCGGTGCGCCGCGCCAAGACCATGGCGCGCGCCGGCTCGCCCAGGCGCGCCGGGAGCGTCGCCGACATGAGGACGCCGATCATCGTCGCCGAGGTGACATCGCGGCGGCGAAGCGGGCTGTTCGGCA
>VAYL01000153.1:11227-11961 GCA_005884305.1 Actinomycetota bacterium | reverse complement strand
CGGTCAGGCCGAGGCCGAGAATTGCGGCGACGCCTAGCGCCGCCTTTCGGACAAGGCCGCTTCGAGCGGCCGCCCTCGCCGGCTCGGGATCCAGCGACGGAAGGCGGGTTGGTGGACTGACCTGACTGCCGTCGGCGGGAAGGAACCCACTCACCCTCGCGATGCGCTCCATGGCGGTGGCCGGAGCCGGCGCGAGCTGCGCCTCCTCGTAGACACGCTCGACCTGCGCGGCGACGTTTGGCCAGGCGTAGCGCCTCGCGCTTTGGCGGGCCGCCATGCCCATCCTCGCGCGCCGCTCGGGCTCCAGATAGAGGCTCTGTAGCTCCTCGGCCAGCCGCTGCGGATCGGCCGGCGGCACGAGGACCCCGTCGACCCCATCGGTGACGACGTCTGTGTAGCCCGCGATCTCCGACGCGATCACGGGCGTCCCGGCGGCAAACGCCTCCGTGAGCACCATCCCGAAGCTTTCGCCGGCCAGGGAGGGCGCGCAGAGGACGTCCGCTTCGTGCAGGTTCCGCCACAGCTCCGGGCCATTGGTGTGTCCCAGGGCGTCGATGCGCTCCTCGACCGACTCGTCCGCGAGGTAGCGGCGGACGTCCTCCGCCATCGACCCGATGACCGTCAACCGCGCCGGGACGTGCTCAACCAGGCCTTCGAAGGCCTGGAGCAGGACGGGGAGCCCCTTGCGCTCCTCCGAGCGCCCGATGAACAGCACGCGCAGCTCCTCCGACGGC
>VAYL01000153.1:8685-10928 GCA_005884305.1 Actinomycetota bacterium | reverse complement strand
TTCCGAGGTTCGAGACCGCGCCGTTTGCGCCGAACCCCACGGTGCGGCCCAGCGGAATGAGGTAGTCGGGGCGCTCACGCACCTCCGCTGGCCCCCGGTGCATGAGGCGCGAGATTCGATCGGGCGGATCCCATGGCGCGAGGACCCGTACCTCATGGCCGCGATCGAAGAGCGACTCGGTCAGCGCCTCGACGTGGCGGTTCACCCCGCCTGGATACGTCCACGAGTATGGGCTGACGATTGCGATTCGCATCGAAATAATCCTGGACCCGACCGTTGGCAGTCTGAGCGCTGGACGTGCCCGAACGCCCGCCTCAGGTTACCGGACCGGCTGGGCTCCAAAGCCCCGGAATACGGCGTTCTTCCTGTGTGGCCCAGGCGACGCCGGCGAAGGCCGCGCAGAGCACCGCGCCGATCATCAAGAGGAGCGCTCCTGAGTCGTTCGCAAGCGTTCCCGCGATCGTCGCGGCGACCGCCCCCGCGAACCCGGCCCAGAGCACGTCTCGCCCGCCAAACCACGCCCGGACAGAGCGCCAGGAAGCGAGGCCCGCCACGATCACGGCGATCACGACCCAGAAGATCGCCGAGCTCGCGTAGCGGGTGAACCTGCCCCAGATCGCCGAGCCCGCCGGCGTCCAGAACGCTTCGCGTCAGGTGCGCGTTGCCTCCCGAGGCGAGGTCGATCAACACCAGGGCGGCAACCGCCCCGATCGGCGCCGCGATCACCCAGATCCAGCGCCACCGTCGCGCGCCCAGACAGACTCCGACCGCCACGGCCGCGCCGATGGCGATGTCGATCGCGGCGCCGACATCCGCGCCGAAGCGCCCTGGCGCGAAGACCAGGATCGCGGCGATCCCCGTGAGCGCGAATGCGACCGCGGCCCCGCGCGGCGAGCCGCGCGGGGCCCAGCCGGCGAGCGCGGCTCCGGTTCCGAGCGGCACCAGCGCCGCGATTGTCGCCTCGAGCTCGTTGCCGATGCCGTAGAAGCGGACCCCGGCGATCGGATTCGGCCCGATCAGCGAGAGCTCCGTCAGGTGCGACCCCGCGATGACGTCCACGCCATAGGCGACCACGGAGACCGCCGCCCCGATCGCAAGCCCGCGCAGCCCCGGGGCCAGCCACAGCAGGGCCACCGCGAGGGCCGGGCAGCCGATCCCCACGATCAGGCGCTCGGCGAGCTCGCTGGGCTCGGTCGCGGCGCCGACGAGGAGCAGGGCCGGAACGAGCGCCAGCGACGTCGCGAGGATCGTCAGCGCGGTCTCAAGGCCCGCACGGCGAAACACGGCCAGCACCAGCGCAGCGAGGATCACCCAGGCCAGCACGCTCACGCCGATGACCGGCGCTCGCCGCGGCCCGATCACGGCGAGCCGATCGGCGAGATCCTGGACGTAAGGGGCATCGACGGCCCCATCGGTGTGAATCGGCTCGCCCGTCATCTCGTTGGGCACCGCGATCCCGAGCCGCTCCAGGATCGTCGGCGCGATATCGGTGTCGAGGACGAACCCCCCCGCCCGGCAATCCCAAGCACGAGCCCACGATTCGCCGCCGGCGGCGGCCGGCGGATCGCGATGAGGAGATCATCCCCTCGCAATCGTGTGGCCAACGCGTCCACATGCTGGACGCTCATGTCGACAAGAGTGATCGTGGAGCACGGCCTGCACTTCGGCGGCGGGACTTCCCCGTTCTCGCCAACGAGCATTGTTCCCTGGGCGTCTCCGCCCGCACCAATCGTGAGCCGGGCATGGACCAGCGCCGACCCGAAGAGCCCCGGCACGACGTCGGCAGGCGCCGAGTTAGCTCGCTGCTGCACGGCACGCCATTGCGCAGGCTTCACCACCGGCTTGTGGCGCTTGAGGCGAAGCTCTGGCAGCGAGCGGTGATAGAGCGACTCCTGAACCCGCGCCCCCTGCCCGATGTCGAGATAAGTCTGGTCGGCAGGCACGCTGCCGATCCCGGCGGAAGCAATCGCAATGCCCATGCCCGGCGCCTTGCTCAGCCCGGCCACGGAGGTATGTCGTGGCAGTACCGCGATGGTGATGTGGACGGGATCCCGGGCGGCGACGGGAGCGTCGGATGGCGAGTCGGAGCCATTTGTGCCGACGCTACGGGTCGGCATCAAATGGCGTGGCTCGGCAGCCGACGCTCCCGTCGCCGCCCCAAGGAGCACAACCGCAAGCACTACCATCGCGGGCGTGCCCGAGCGCACTTTCGCCAAGTTCACTTTCTTCAAGCTCGACCCCGC
>VAYL01000153.1:3849-8675 GCA_005884305.1 Actinomycetota bacterium | reverse complement strand
TCCCGAGGCGCGCGCGGAGGATAAACGTGAGTTTCTCGCCGCTTGCGAGGATTTCGCCCAGGACCGCGCGCTGCGTGCCTACTCGACGGTCGGTACCCGCGGCGATACCGACCTCCTGCTCCTGAGCCAGAGCCCGACCCTGGAGGACATTCACACCTTCCACGTCGTGCTGGCCCAAAGCGGTCTGGCGAAGTGGATGACCACCCCCCACTCCTACCTCGCGATGACGAAGCGCTCTCCGTATTCGGAGGCCGAGGCGCGCCCGGAGATCTGCACCTCGGAGCGCCGCTACCTCTTCGTCTATCCCTTCGAGAAGAAGCGCGAGTGGTACCGCCTCCCCGCCGACGAGCGCCAGCGGATCATGAGCGATCACATCGAGGTCGGCCGCCGCTATCCAGAGATCGCGATCAACACCGCTTACTCCTTCGGCCTCGACGACCAGGAGTTTGTGGTGAGTTTCGAGGCCGACGACCCCGGGCAGTTCCTGGACCTCGTGCAGGAGCTCCGTGGGACCGAGTCGAGCTCCTACACGCTCCGCGACACGCCCATCTTCACCTGCGTGTCGATGTCGGTGGCCCGGGCGCTCGACGCGCTGGACGGCGCCGCGACGGCACGCAGCGCTCCGGCGCTCGCCTGAGTACCGACCCCCTAACCTTCCCGCCTCCAATGAACGACCAGCCGGGCACCTCCCCTCTGCGCGTCGCAATCGTCGGCTCCGGGCCGGCCGGGTTCTACGCGGCCGAGCATCTGCTCCGCACCGACGAGCATGATTTCGAAGTGGACATGTTCGACCGCCTGCCGACCCCGTTCGGGCTCGTGCGGGCCGGCGTCGCGCCCGACCATCCCAAGATCAAGTCGGTCATCCGCGTCTACGAGAAGACGGCCGCGCGCGAGGGCTTCCGCTTCTTCGGCAACGTCGAAGTTGGCAGGGACATTACGGCCGACGAGCTCGCCGAGCGTTACCACGCCGTGATCTACGCGTACGGCGCGCCCACCGATCGCCACCTCGGCATCCCCGGCGAGGACCTTCCCGGCAGCCACGCGGCCACGGCGTTCGTCGCCTGGTACAACGCCCATCCCGACTTCGCCGACCACGAGTTCGATCTCTCCTGCGAGCGCGCCGTGGTCATCGGCAACGGCAACGTCGCCACCGACGTCGCGCGCATGCTTGGCCTGACGCGTGAGGAGCTCGAGGCCACCGACACGGCGGAGCACGCGATCGATGCTCTCTGCGACCACCCGATCAAGGAGATCCTGGTCCTCGGGCGACGGGGCCCGGCCCAGGCGGCCTTCACCAACCCTGAGCTCCGCGAGCTGGGCGAGATGGTCGACGCCGACATCGACGTGGACCCGGCGGAGGTCGAGCTCGATGACCTCAGCCGCGAGTACCTCGAGTCGGACGAGGCCGACATCACGACCCGCAAGAACGTGGAGATTTTCACCGAGTTCTCGCAGCGAGAGCCGGAGGGCAAGTCCCGCCGGATCGTGCTGCGGTTCCTGCGCTCCCCCGTCGAGATCCAGGGCGACGGCAAGGTCGAGCGGATCGTGGTCGCGCGCAACGAGCTTCACCGCGACGATTCCGGCGCAATCCGCCCCCGCGACACGGGTGAGCGGGAGACGATCGAGTGCGGCGTCGTCTTCCGGTCGATCGGCTACAAGGGCATCGGCCTCGATGGCGTCCCCTTCGACGACCGGCGCGGCGTGATCCCGAACGACGGCGGCCGAGTGGTCGACCCTGAGAGCGGCGAACAGGCGCCCGGTCAGTACGCCGTCGGCTGGATCAAGCGCGGTCCGACGGGCGTCATCGGGACGAACAAGAAGGACGCGCAGGAGACGGTCGACAACCTCGTGGCGGACGCGTCGGCCGGCAGGCTACCGTCGCCGGCCGGCGCGGCGGATCCCGAGTCAGTTGTGCAGCTCCTCTCCGAGCGTGGTCCGGACGCCGTCAGCTTCGAGGGCTGGCGCGCGATCGATGACGCCGAGCAGGAGCGCGGCAAGCCGCTCGGTCGCCCGCGCGTGAAGTTCGTGCGCCTGGACGAGATGCTCGACGCCGCCCGCGGCGCGCCGGTTTCCGGCTAGCGCTCCATGGCCGACCTCGCCGAGATCGAGCGCATAATCGCCGAGGCGCTGCCGGGCGCCGAGGTCGAGGTCGTCGACGAGACCGGCGGCGGGGATCACCTGCGCGCGATCGTCCGCGCCCCTCAGTTCGAGGGGAAGAGCCGGATCGACCAGCACCGGATGGTACGCGCGGCGGTTCAGGAGCGCATGGACGACGGCTCGATCCACGCGCTGTCGATCAGCACAAAACCGGCGGCCTCCTCCGCTTCCAGGGAGCAGGATGCGACCGGTCGTCCGGCGAAGCCGGATGCGGACCCGCCCGGGGGTGATTCTTCGAGTCGCTAAGGTGCTCGTATGGCCGTGAACCCAGAGCTAAAGCAAAAGGTCGAGGAGGTCCTGCGGGAGAACCGCGTCCTCCTCTTCATGAAGGGCACACCGGAGATGCCGCAGTGCGGCTTCTCGATGCGCGTTGTAGGCGTCCTGGAGCAGATGGGCACCGAATACGGGGCGATCGACGTGCTGCCGATCCTGGATCCGCTTCGCGAGGTGACCGGCGAGATCTCCGACTGGCGCACCTTCCCCCAGCTCTACGTCAATGGCGAGTTGGTGGGCGGCGCCGACATCGTCGAGGAGATGTTCGAGTCCGGCGAGCTGGCCGACCTGCTCGGCGTCGAGCAGCCCGAGGTCGCCGCGCAGCCGCAGGCGGAGGCGACGCCCAACCCGCAGCAGAGCCCGCCGCTTCAGGTCGACGGCACGTAGGGCACCCGGACCCACTAGCCAGCGGCATTTGCGATTCAGGGACGCCATCGCGTCCCCAATGTCGCAAACGGCTTCCAGCGGGAGGTGTGGTGCGAGGTTGTGCGTGTTGCGACACAGTTGTCGCTAACACGTCACTCACGATTTGCTAGCCTGCCGCGCGACCTGCTGAACGCCCGCCACATACCCGCGGGCGTCGGGGGACCCAACTAACTGTTTGGGGCGAATCGCGGCCTGATGGCCGTGTAGCGCCAGCTCTTCGGCGCGAGCCCGTCAGCTAACCCCGTAAGCGACGAAAGAGCGGTAAATGAACTTGTCCGTGGGCGGGATGGCGCCCAAGCTCAAGCTGATTCTTGTACTGGTGGCCGCAGCCGCGGCCCTAACGGTGACCCTCGTCTCCTCGGCACCCGCCGGCGCAGAAAGCGGTGGGACCTCGACGACGAGCGGCGGCTCCGGCGACGGCGGCAAGTACCAGCACATGTGGAGGCGGGCCTCCCGTCATAACAAGCGCTGGGCGCGCCGCACGGCCGAGTGCGAGTCGGGCAAGAACCCCGACGCCATCGGCGGCGGCGGCAAGTACCGCGGCGCGTTCCAGTTCACGCGGTCCACCTGGCACAACGCACCGAAGACGCCGGGCGGCGACCCGATCGACTACGGATTCCGTACGCAGGGCGTCGTGGCTATCGCGCTGAAGCGGCACGAGGGCACGAGCGCTTGGCCCAACTGCGGCTAGCGCGCTCTCGACTGAGACCGAGCTAGGGAGCTAGACGGCGGCCGACTCGGCCGCGTCCTCGCGAACCTGGAACGAGGACCCGCACCCACAGGCGGCGACGACATTCGGGTTATTCACCACGAAGCCGGCGCCCTGAAGGCCGTCCACGAAGTCGACCTCGGAGCCGAAGACGAACTGCATGCTCACCTTGTCGACGATCACCGAAACGCCCTGGTGCTCGAAGACGTGGTCCTCGGCCTTGGGCTGATCGAGGGCAAGCGCGTACTGGAAGCCTGAACAGCCGCCCCCGCGTACCGCGACGCGAAGCGCCTGCTCCTCGGCGTTGCCGTTGGAGCCGATCAGCTCCTTGATCTTGCCGGCCGCCTTGTCGGTGAGCTGGACTGCGGTTTCAGGAGTATCCATCGCTTCAGATTGTATAGGCCTGGTCAGTCTTCTTCGTTGCGGTATTTCCAGTCGAGGTACTGGACGATCCGCTTGGAGTCGTGAATGACCTCCTCGCCGTCCACCAGCACGGGAACCCGCCGCTGACGGGTGAGCTCCACGATCTCGGGACGCGCGTTGCGGCGGTATGGCACCCGCTCGGTGCGAACGGAGAGGTCGAGCTTGCGCAGCCGCCTGGCCACCGCCCCGCATGGGCAGAGGACGTTCGTCGGGGTCGGACAGCGGTAGAGCACCAGCTTCGCCCGCTCTTCGTCCTCGGCGGCCGGCGCCTGCGCGTCTTGCCTAGGCTCCTGCGCCTTTTTCCTCCGGAGCCTCATCGCCGGAGAACCCGCTCCCCCAGCCTCATGAACGGCGCGACCGCGCTCAGCGCGAGCTCGGGCGTGCCGCGGCCGGTCCTGACGCGGCCGCCAAGCTGCTCCATCTGCCAGTGGACCGCGTCCTCGAGCGTCTCCTCGTGCGGGCGCGGGTCAAAACCCAGCTCCTTGCGCGCCTTCCCGTTCCGGTAGGTCCACCAGCAGCCCGCCGAGCGGACCTCGTCGGGCGAGACCGGGAACGGGATGCCGGCGCGGGTCACCAGCTCGACGGCGAGGTGCGTCGGTGCGCTCGGGAGCTTCACCGGCACATGGTCGCGCCCCGACAGGCGGGCGAGATCGGCGAACAGGCGATCGAACGTGAAGTTGCGCGCGGCCAGGATGTAGCGCTCGCCGGGCTCACCCTTCTCGTCAGCAAGCACGTGGCCCGTCGCCACGTCGCGGACGTCGACGATGTTCAACCCCCCGTCCACGTACGCAGGGATGCGCCCGAGCAGGAATCGCCGCACGAGCTCCATCGAGGTTCC
>VAYL01000153.1:0-3815 GCA_005884305.1 Actinomycetota bacterium | reverse complement strand
AGCCCGTGCGCGGCCAGGCGCAGCGCCTCGACCTCGGCCTCGTGCTTGGAGTTGACGTACGCGATCCCGAGCGCACCCGCGGTGAACGGGTGCGTCTCGTCCACGGTCCCCCGAGGGCTGGCGGGCCCGATCGCGGCGACCGAGGATGTGAACACGGCCCGCTCGACACCCTCGCGCAGGGACTCCTCGAGCACGATCCGGGTCCCCTTGACGTTCAGATCGAAGACCTTCTGCCGGTGGTGGGCAAGCATCGACGTCGTGCCGGCGATGTGAAAGACCCGCTCGACGCCCTTCATCGCGCGGGTTACCGCTCGGCGATCCAAGACGTCGCCGCTCGTGCGCTCGAACTCCACGTCGGCGAGGTGGTCCAGGCTCGAGCCCCGCCGGACCAAGAGTCGAAGTTCGTCGCCACGGGCCGCGAGGGCCCGCACGACGTGCGAGCCCACGAAGCCACTGCCTCCCGTGACCAGGGTCTTGCCCACGCGGCGATGGTAGAGGTGAGCCACCGGCAACACGGGGAATCGCGCCGGGGAGCCGGGTCGCGAAGTGATAGAACCGCCCGGTGCCTGGCCAGGCGAAAACCGCGGTGGTCACGGATACGACCGCCTATCTGCCCGAGGACCTGGTCGCCGAGCACGACATCAAGCTCGTCAGCCTGTACGTCTCGCTGGACGGCGTGCAGCGCCCCGAGATCGAGATTGCCGGGGACCAGTACGACGACTTCTTCGAGCGGCTGAGAGCGAGCGACGAAGGGGCCACGACGTCGCAGCCGTCGGTCGGCGACTTCTGCGCGGTGTACGAGCCGCTGCTCGCCGACGGGAAGGACATCGTGTCGATTCACCTCTCCGCCGGGATCTCCGGAACGTGCGAGTCGGCGCTGCAGGCCCGGGAGCGCCTGACGACCGAGGGAAAGGGCGGCGAGCGCATCCGTATCTACGACAGCCGGTCGTCCTGCGGGGGCCAGGCACTTGTGGTGCTCGCCGCCGCAAGCGCCGCCGAGGCGGGCGGGGATGGCGATCGGACGCTCGCGGCGGCCGAGCGCTCCCGGGACGCGCTTCAGATGTGGTTTGCGATCGACACGCTCGAGTACCTGCGAAAGGGCGGGAGGATCGGTGCCGCGCAGGCGTGGCTTGGATCGGCCCTGCAGATCAAGCCGATCCTCACGCTCGGCGAGGAGATCACCCCCATCGAGCGCGTTCGGACGCGCCGTCGGGCCTTCGAGCGGATGGTCGAGTACACCCGCCGGCGTCGCGACGATGGAGCCGATGCATGGGTCGTGCAGCACATCCACGACCCCGAGACGGCTGAACGACTCGTCGAGCAAGGCCGCAAGCTGTTCGATTCCGACCCGGTGTTCGTCTCCGAAATCGGACCGGTGATCGGCGCTCACATCGGCCCGGGCCTGCTGGGCGTCGGCGGCGTTCCGTCCGCGCTGCTTCGCCCCGGCGGCGACGCCGCTTAGCCGGCTTCCTCCGCCACGAGCCTGTCGTCGCCGGTTTGACGCAGGTGCTATCTTGACGTTTTTAATCAAGATACTTTAGAAGGAGGCGAGGCAGATGGCAAAGAACGCAACCGGGATCAAGGAGCATGCGGATCGCAGGCTGGTCGGCGTCATCCAGCGCCAGGTCGCCGAGCGCCGCTTCTCCGCCCTCGCCGCGGCCGTCCGCGAGCACGAAGCCCGGGCGAGCCGGCACACCGTCGGCGCGCGCCCGCACGACGTCGCGCTCTACCGCCGGCTACGCCAGATCATCGCCGAGGCGTGACCAGGGCCGGCGCCGAGGAGCGGACATGACCACCTCCGACCCCACCCCACCTACGCAAGAGCTCCCCATCGAGGCATCGGGAGACACCCCAACCGCCCCGCCGAGCCCAGAGCAGCGCTACCGGGCTCTGGCGGGCGCGGTGCGGAGTCATGAGGCCACGAGCTCCCATCCGGCGGTGCCGAAGCGACCCGCGGACCACGCGCTCTACGCCGTCCTCAGGGACATCGACACGGATCCACCACCGCGGGCCCACCCGTAGGACTCGGCGCCTATTTCATCCGGCTTCGGCGGGCGCCTCGGCGGTCGAGTCTGCCCCGTCCGGAGGCGGCGCCTGTTCGGGGTGTCGGAAGCGCCAATAGTCGCGCACCACCGCCTGAACCGCGGCAGCCACCGGGATCGCAAGTAGCGCGCCTAGGACGCCCAAGAGCGCCGCGCCAATCAGGATCGCGACGATGACGATCAATGGATGGAGCTGAACGGCCCTGCCGTAGACGAACGGCTGGATCAGGTTGTTCTCGACTTGCTGGTAGAGAATCAGCACCGCCACCCAGACGATCAGCCCGATCGGGAAGTCGGCGGCAAACGCGACGACGATGCCCACGAGGATTCCGCCCAAAGTCGCGCCCACCAGCGGGATGAGATCGAAGAAGCCGAACAGGATCGCCAGGGGTAAGGCGAACGGCACCCCGATTATCAGCAGGGTGACGTACGTGACCAGCCCGGCTAAGACGCTGATGACGAAGTTGCCGAAGACGTAGCCCGAGATCGCGTCCGAGATGTCGGACGCGATCTTCCTGAAGCGCTGGGCCCGCACCTCGGGCACCTGTTTGTAGAAGAACTCCAGTAAGCGGTTCCCGTCCTTCACGAGGAAGAATGTGATGACGAGGATCGAGAAGAGCTGCACGAGGCGCGAGAAGACGCCGACCGTCACGTCCCTCAGCGTGCCGGCCGCGGCGGCAAGCTTGCTGGGAAGATCCTTCGCCTGCTGCTTCAGTTTCTGCGTGATGTGGTAACGGTCGTCGTACTCGCGAAAGGTCGGGTTGTTGCGCAGTTCGTTGGCGTAGTTGTCGAGATTGGTGGAGAGCGTCTCCACGCCACTTACGAGCGGCGGCACGATCACGAGCCCGATCCCGAAGATCCCGCCGGCGATCCCCAGATAGACGAGGAGGATCGCGACCCAGCGCGGCACCTTGCGCTTGTCGAGCCAGTTGACCGCCGGGGCGATCGCGATCGCGAAGAAGGCAGCGATCAGCACCAGGCCGATCACGGTGCGGATGAGGTACGAGAAGTACAGCGCGGCGAACACGCCGGCCGCGACCAGCACGACCTTTGCCACCGCGCGGGCAGAGACCTGCGTGGCGTCCATCGGGTGTGTTAGCCCGGTGCCGTACGGCGCCGGCAGCAGCATGTGCCGTTCACTGGTGTGAGACTAGGCACGGCCCCGGACGCGTGGGATCGGTTGACTGGCCTTGAGCTAGCGCCTACGCCGGCGCAACATGATCCTTGCGCCGATCGCGAAGCCGACGATCGCCGCCCCGATCGCGAGCTCGCGCTGATGCTCGCGGACCTGGCGCCGCCAGTCGGTGAGCTCTGCCACCTTGCCTCGGAGCGCCTCGACGGAGTGCGAAAGCTCGTCGCGCTGGCGCTCGATGTCCGCGCGGATCTGGTCGGAGTTCCGCCCGGGCGCGCCGGGGGCCCGGCGGCCGACGGGTTCGCCGGCGCCGCTGACGTAGACATCCGGGGCCTTGCTCACCGGGTGCCCGCCTCCAGGGTCTCCTTGGTCCGCTTCGCCTCCTCGATCGCGAGATCCGGGGTCGGCGGTGCTCCGGCCTGGATGGACCGGTACGCGATCAGGCCGGCGATGGCCGCGACGACCAGCCAGAAGGCACTCTCGATCATGAAGCCCGCCCAGAGATTGCTCGAGAAGAAAAGGTCGTTCAGCAGCCAGGCGACCCCATGCATGAACATCGCGAGCGCCATGAGGACGAAGACGCCGGAGGCGATGCCCACGACCGAGCCCTGCACCAGCTTTGTGACCTTCTCGCGGATCTC
>VAYL01000152.1:27017-37876 GCA_005884305.1 Actinomycetota bacterium | reverse complement strand
GTGTCGAAGCCATGCCACCCGGAGGAGGTCATGGCCCGGATCGAGGCCGTCGTCCGCCGCCACCGCCGTGGCAGCGTTCGCGACGACACGGGTCCTCTGGTCGCGGGCGACCTCGAGATCAGGTCGGACCGCTTCCAGGTCTACGTCGCCGGCGAGAGCCTCGACCTGACGCGCCGCGAGTTCGAGCTCCTCCAGGTCCTGGCGGACCACGCCGGCAGGGTGCTTGAGCGCGACGACATCTACCGGCGCGTCTGGGGCTACGCGATGACCCATGGCGACCGCTCCGTCGATGTCTTCATCCGGAAACTGCGGTCCAAGCTCCAAAAGCGCTCACCGGGGTGGGAGTACATCCACACGCACTTCGGCGTCGGTTACCGCTTTGACCCCCAGGCGCTCACACCGGAGGCCGGCGACACCGCGGTAGGACAACCGCCAGCCGCGCAGCCACACGAGGCGAAGTCTGCGGACGTCATCCGCCGCTAGCGCCCATTCACGACTTCTTCACAGGTCGGCCACGGGCCCGTAACAGGAGCACGTGCCTGCGCTGGGACCCTCTCCCTCGACAAAGAGACGAAGGAGAACGAACCAAGTGATTTCTCGCAAGTCGATACTTGCAATTTCCTGCTGCGGAGTGATCGCTCTCGGCGTCGCCGCCTGCGGGTCGAGCAGCGACAGCTCAGGCAGCGCGACGGCCTCCTCGGGCGGCGGCCCGATCACGGGGGCCGGCAGCACGTTCGTCGCGCCGCTCATGTCCAAGTGGCAGGCCGACTACGCCTCGAAGACCGGGGACACGGTCACGTATGGCGCCATCGGCTCTGGCGGCGGTATCGAGCAGATCACCGCGCGGACCGTGGATTTCGGCGCCTCGGATGCGCCGATGACCCAAGACCAGCTGAACGCATGCAAGGGCTGCGTTCAGATGCCCTGGTCCCTGGGCGCGGTCGTCCCGGCGTACAACCTCAGCGGTGCGCCGAACAACATCCACCTGACCGGACCGGTGCTCGCAGACATGTTCCTCGGCAAGATCACGACCTGGAACGACCCTGAGATCACGAAGCTGAACCCTGGGGTGAACCTGCCGTCGACCAAGATCACCCCGGTCTACCGCTCGGACGGCTCGGGCGATACCTACGCGTTCACCGACTACCTCTCGGCCGTGAGCTCCGAGTTCAAGTCCCAGGTCGGGGTTGGCACCGAGGTCAAGTTCCCGACGGGCACGGGCGCATCCGGCAGCGACGGAGTCGCGGCGGCAGTGTCTAAGACGGACGGCGCCGTCGGTTACCTGACCATCGCCTACGTCAACTCCAACGGGTTCGACTACGCCCTGGAGCAGAACGCCGCCGGCAACTACCCGAAGGCGACGATCCCGGCGATCAACGCAGCCGCGGCGACGGCGAAGTCGGTCCCGCCGCTGGGCGTCTCGATCGTCGACCCGCCGGCTTCGGCCGCAAATGCATGGCCGGATTCCACGTTCACGTACGTGATCCTGCCGACGAGCAGCGACAAGGCCGACGCGCTGAAGGCCTTCGTCAACTACGCGATCGGCCCCGGTCAGTCCTTCGCCGAGAGCCTCGGCTACGGGACGCTCCCGAAGCAGGTGATCGCCGACGACAAGACGGCGCTCAACAAGGTCGGCGGCTGAGCGCCTGATCGGTAACGCAATGAGTTCGGGGATGAATGCCCGGGGCTGCGCTGGACGGCCCCGGGCACTGTCCGTCCACACGAGGCGCGCCTCTTGATGACCACCGACGCCGCAACCGCACCCAGTTCGCTTCTCTCGGGCCAGGGACGCGGCCTGGTCGATCGATTCGGCGATCGCGCCCTCTACCTGATCACCCTGCTCGCGGCGATCCTGTCCGGCGTGATCCTGGGCGGGATCACCTACGAGGTCTTCAAGCTCGCAGGCAGCGCGATCTCGAAGTTTGGCCTCGGGTTCCTGACGACCAGCAACTGGGATCCCGTTCACGAGCAGTTCGGCGCCGCGCAGTTCATCTACGGCACCGCGGTGAGCTCCTTCGGTGCACTCCTCATTGCGACCCCCCTCTCGATCGCGATCGCTCTGTTCCTCACCGAGCTGGCACCAAGGCGCAGTCGCACGCCGATCGCGGTCCTGGTCGAGCTTCTCGCCGGGGTGCCGAGCGTGATCCTCGGGCTTTGGGGCATCCTCGTGCTCGGTCCGTTCCTGAACGACACCGTGGAGCCGGCGCTTCATGCGGCCCTGGGCTGGATCCCGTTATTCGGAGGCACCTACTCGCCAGTCGGGCTGTTCCCCGCGATGGTGATCCTCACGATCATGACTGTGCCGATCGTCTCGAGCCTGACCCGCGAGGTCTTCGCAACCGTTCCGCCCTCGGCCAAGGAGGGCGCGCTCGCCCTGGGCGGGACACGCTGGGACATGATGACGACCACCGTTCTTCCCTACTCGCGGCCCGGGATCATCGCCGCGGTGATGCTTGGCCTCTGGCGCGCCGTCGGCGAGGCGATCGCCGTCACGCAGGTGATCGGCGGGGCGCCCGGGATCCACGCGAACATCTTCATCCCGGCGCAGACGATGGCGAGTCAGATCGCGGCCCAGTACCAGGGCGCCAGCCCACTCAACCAGTCGGCTCTGGGGTATCTCGCGGTCGTGCTCCTGATTCTGTCATTGGTTTTCAACGGCGTCGCGCGGCTGCTGGTCCGGGGCGTCCAGCGACGGGCGAAGGTGAGCTAGCGAATGGAAGCGAGCCGGTCAGCC
The DNA here is from genome assembly GCA_005884305.1 of Actinomycetota bacterium. Taxonomy (GTDB): domain Bacteria; phylum Actinomycetota; class Thermoleophilia; order Solirubrobacterales; family 70-9; genus AC-56. The sequence goes on along the minus strand of VAYL01000152.1, from coordinate 35,142 downwards.
CAAGCGCTCCTCGGCGGTGGCGGCAACATGCGGCGGCGACACGCGATCAATCGCGCCGTCGAAGTGAGCTGCTGGACCGCTGCGCTGCTGGCCGTGGCCGTACTCGCCATCGTGCTCGTGAGCATCGCCCTCAAGGGGGCGGGCGAGATCAACCTCGACTTCCTCACCCAGAACACCTCGAGCTTCGGTGTCGGTGGGATCGGAAATGCGCTGGTCGGCACTGGGATCCTCATCGGGCTGGCCGCGCTGATGGCGATTCCGGTTGGCATTCTCATCGCCATTTACACGAGCGAGTTCGCCGGCCGGCGCTCCGGGTTCGTGATCCGCTACGTGCTCGACATCCTCAACGGAGTGCCGACGATCATCACCGGCATCTTCGTGTTCGCGCTCCTAGTCGTCGGCCATCAACAGAGCGGATGGGCGGGAGCGGTCGGGCTCGCGATCGTGATGCTTCCGCTCGTTGCCCGCTCTTGCCACGAGGTCCTGGCGCTCGTGCCTGGACACGTGAAGGAGGCCGGCCTCGCACTGGGAGCAAGCCGGTGGCGCACGACCCTGTCGGTCACGGTCCCGACGGCGCTCAGCGGGATGATCACCGGCGCGCTCCTCGCGGTCGCTCGGGCAGTCGGCGAGACGGCGCCCCTCCTGCTTGTTACCTCGATCTATCCGGACCTGCTGGTCACCGATCCTTCTCAGCCGCTGCCAAACGTCACCGTGACGATCTTCAGGTATTCCGAGACCCCCGACCCCGTGAAGCACGCCCAGGCGTGGGGCGCCGCGTTCATCCTCATCCTCTTCGTCCTCGCGCTCAGCATCGTCGCGAGGTCACTATCCGCCCGGATGCGCCGCCGCCTCGGCGCCGCCCGCTGATCATGCAAACCCCCGCACCACCCAAGGGAGCGCCGAATGGACTACGAACCGAGTGATGTGACGGTGGTCGATCGCAAGGACGAGATCACGTCTCGCATCCCGCGTCCGGCGGAGGCACCGGCGCCGGCCTCACCGCCCCAGCAATCGAGCGAGACCCCCGCGTCGGGCCTCGAGCGGATGCATGCGACGCGCCATATCCGCCTCGAGGACCTGCACGCGTATTACGGCTCCAACCATGCGGTCAAGGGCGTGAACCTGTCGTTCGAGCCGGGAAAAGTCACAGCGATCATCGGACCGTCGGGCTGCGGGAAGTCGACGATGGTCCGCTGCGTCAACCGGATGCACGAGGAGATCCCCGGCGCGCGCTCGCAGGGGCGTGTCCTGCTCGACGACGTCGATCTGCGCGGCCCCGGGGTCGACGTCGTCGCGGTTCGTCGCTTCGTCGGGATGGTCTTCCAGAAGGCGAACCCGTTCCCGACCATGTCGATCTTCGACAACGTCGCCGCGGGGCTCCGCTTCACCGGCACCCCGCGTGACGAGATCACCGACCGCGTCAACGCGGCGCTCGAGGCAGCAGGGCTATGGGACGAGGTCGAGGGCAGGTTGTCGGAGCCCGGGATGAGCCTGTCCGGCGGGCAGCAGCAGCGCCTCTGCATCGCGCGGGCCCTCGCGGTCGAGCCCGCAGTCCTGCTGATGGACGAGCCCTGCTCCGCCCTCGACCCGGTGGCCACCCTCAAGATCGAGGAGCTCATCGGTCAGCTCAAGCAGCGGGTCACGATCGCGGTTGTTACGCACAACATGCAGCAGGCGGGCCGGGTCGCCGACACGACCGCCTTCATGCTGAGCGGAGAGCTGGTCGAGGTCGGCCCGACGGAGAAGATGTTCACGAACCCGGACGACGAGCGAACGGAGCAGTACGTGACCGGGAAGTTCGGCTGATGGAGATCGAGACCAGACACGAGTACCGGGAGGAACTCGAGCGGCTCGAGGCGCGGGCCCTCGACGGCCTCGACCTGGTCGTGGCGGCGCTGGACCGGACCGTCGAGGCGATTCAGCACCAGGACATCGAGCTCGCGGAGCTAGTGATCGCCGACGACGACGTCATCGACGGGCGCTACCTCGAGATCCACCAACAGGTGCTCACGCTGCTCGCCACCCAGGCGCCGGTCGCTACGGATCTGAGGCTGATCTCAGCGCTCCTTCACGTGATGAAGAACATCGAGCGCATGGGCGACCAGTGCGTGAACATCGCCAAGCTGATTCCGATTGCGGGCCACGAACCGCCGGCGGACGAGCGCATGACCGGGAACCTCGTCACGATGGGGGGAGCGATCCGGGCGGAGATCCGCCAGGCGAAGAGCGCGTTCGGGGACCGCAACGTCGATCTTGCGCGCGACCTCGTTCGCCAGGACGACGTGGTTGACAACCTGAACAGGGAGTGCTTTCAGATCGCGATCGAGATCGGCGACGAGCACGACCGCCGTGAGTGGGCGATGACGATGCTCCTCGTCGCTCGCGCCCTCGAACGCATCGGCGACAACGCCGTCGACGTCGGTGAACAGGTGGCGTTCGTGGTTACCGGGCTCTTCCGCGAGTTCGAGGACGCGTCCCATCCTGAGGAGCCGGCGATAGAGCCTCAGTCCTCGCCGTAGGTCCAAGTTCGAACCCGCGGGCCGCATCCGTGCGGTCTGACAAGATCGCGGCGGAGGCCCCGGGTGCTGTGCGCGGCGATCGACATCGGCTCGAACACGACCAGGGTGCTGGTTGCCGAGCCCCAGGACGGCCAGCTCCGCAAGGTCATGGAGCAGCGTGCGTACACACGCATCGACAAGGCCTCTCAGCACGACGGCGCGATCGACCAGGCAAAGATCGATGAGGTGGCCGACGTCGTCGCCACGCAGGTCCGCCTCGCTCAGGAGGTGGGAGCGGAGGCGATCCGCACGGTCGCCACGGCGGCCATTCGCGAGGCCGCAAACCGTGACGAGATCATCGCTGAGATCAACCGCGTGGCGAACGTGGATGTGGACGTGCTCAGCGAACACGAGGAGGGCCGACTCGCCTTCATCGGTGCCACGAAGACGCATCCCGTTGAGGGGGAGGTCGCGGTCGTTGATGTCGGGGGTGGCTCCTCCGAGGTGGTCTTCGGGACCGTTCCGGATGGGGTGCGGTCTGTGCGCTCGTTCAAGATCGGGTCGGGCTCGCTGGCTGACGAGTTGCTGCGCCAGGATCCGCCGGCTCCGGCCGAGATCCGCGCTGTCCGCGACGCCATTGGCGACTTCTTCGCGGACGTGGAGTTCGACCGGCCGGCCCAGGCGGTCGCGGTCGGCGGCAGTGCGACCTCGCTCCGCTCCCTGGTCGGAGCCGTGCTCGAGTACGAGACGCTGGAACGCGCGATCCGGGTCCTCACGGGTGACCCCATCGCCGACGTCGCGAAGCGCTTCGAGCTCGACCCGCGCCGGGTCCGGATCCTGCCGACCGGTGTGCTCCTGCTGGAGAAGCTCTCCGAGCTTCTGGGTCAGCCCCTTCAGATCGGCAAGGGGGGCCTGCGCGAGGGCGTGATTCTCACGCTCCTGAACGGGGCGACTGACGGTGCGAAGAAGGCCCTGGCTGCCTAGGGCTCCTCGCAGAAAATTCAATGGGCCCGCGCTAGGGTCCGGGCGTGGCGAAGCCGCGCCCGATCGAAGGACTCGATCCCGACCAGTCCTACGCATCAGCCGCCGCGAATGTGGTGGCCGTTCGGGCTAGAGAGCTCGCGGATCACTCCCGCGACGTTCTTAACGTGACCGACATCGAGCGGGTGCATGACATGCGCGTCGCAACGCGGCGGCTTCGCGCCGCGCTCGAGGTCTTCGAGCCGTGCTTCCCAGCAGCCGGGTACAAGAAGGCCCTCGCGGAGGTCAAGTCGATCGCGGACGCCCTGGGCGAGCGGCGCGACGCGGACATCGCGATTGCGACCCTGGAGAGCTTCGCGGCTGGGCTGGCGAATCCGGATCGCCCTGGCGTCGCCAGCCTCGTCGAGCAGATTCGCGCCGAGCAGGCGGACGCGAACGCCAGCCTCGAAGCCTTCGTGCAGCCGCAGCGCCTGGCAGCTCTCACCGAGCGGCTTTCGGAGCTGGTCGTGGAGGCTGAGGCGGTCTCCAGTTGAAGGCGCGGCGGGTCAAGAAGCTCGACCCCGCCGGGACACTGGCGGAGAACGCGGCGCGAATCGTGCGGGTGCGGGTGGATGAGCTCCGGTCCTTTGCGCCCAAGGCGCTCAAGCCCGGCGGGGTCAAGCAGCAGCACGACATGCGCATCGCGGCCAAGCGCCTGCGCTATGTGCTGGAGGCCACCGAGTTTTGCTTCGGCCGCCCCGGACAGACCGCGCGACGACGCGCTCGCGACCTCCAGGAGATTCTTGGCGAGCTTCACGACTGCGACGTCATGTTGCCGCGAGTTGAACGGCACCTGCAGGAGTTTCGCGACGCGGACTCCTCGGCGGTTCGCGAGCGCGCGGGCGAGGTCGACGACCTCGAGCCTGGCCTGGCGGCACTGGCGCCGCATCGCACGGCCTATCGCGGCCTCGAGATCCTCATGGTCTATCTGCAGGCGCGTCGCGAGCTGCTGTTCGAGCGCTTCCAGTCCTTTTGGACCGAGCACGAGCGAGCGGGCACGTGGGACCGCCTGGATCGTGCGGCTGAGCAGCTGATTCTCCTCCGAGGTGGGCACCGAACCGGGGCGGATCGCGCTGGCTTCGCCGCCGCTCCAAACGCCCGGGAGCGAACGGTCTCGGGCGCCTGACCGGTGGGCGTCGCCGTCGCTAGCCTGTGACCGCAGTGAAGGCGCCAGTTGCCCTGAGGTCCGGGACGGTCCGCGCGGAGGAGCTGGGCGATCGATTCGTGGACGCTCTCGGATATACGACGCGCGTCCACTCGGGACAGCTGCGTGGAAGCGACGAGCAGCCGTACATCGGCCACCTGCTGCGGGTGGCCGGGCTGGTGATCCAGGACGGAGGGTCAGAGGACGTGGCGATCGCCGCCCTGCTGCACGACGCCGTGGAGGACCAGGGCGGGCTCGAGCGCCTGACCGACATCCGCAACCGGTACGGGCACGTCGTGGCCGACATCGTCGACGAGTGCACCGACAGCTACGGGGACCCGAAACCGCCGTGGCGGCGACGCAAGGAGGCCTACATCCGTAGCCTCGACGACGCATCCCCGGGAGCGCTCCTCGTCTCCCTCGCCGACAAGCTCGACAACACCCGGAGCATGATCCGCGGATATCGCATCCGCGGCGCCGAGCAGTGGGCGCGGACCGGCAAGACCGCCGAGGACGTCGGTTGGTACTACGGATCGCTCGCGCGGCGGTTCCGCGAGCTGCGCCCGGGGCCGCTGGCCGACGAGCTCTCCAGGACGTTCGCCGAGCTTGATCGCCTGCTCGAGGCCGAGCCCTGCTGATGCTCTCGGGCCGGCTGCGCGCTGCGGTTGCTGGGCTCGCGATCGCGGTGCTCGCGGGGGTGACCCCGGCCGCCGCGCAGGCGGCGTTCGTAAAGGGCTCGCCCTCGGGCGGCGATCCCTATTTCCCGAAGGCGGGGAACGGCGGCTACGACGTCTCGCGCTACAACCTCAACCTCCGTTATCAGCCCTCCGTCAACCGGCTCGTGGGCAAGGCGACTATTCGCGCCCGCGCGAAGAAATCCCTCTCGCGCTTCGACCTCGACTTCCGCCATCTGGACATCAAGGGCCTGTCGGTGCACGGAAAGAGGGCGCGTTATGCGCGCCGGGGCCAGGAGCTCAAGATCACCCCACGCCACGGGCTGCGGAAGGGGAGCCGGTTCGATGTCCGAGTCCACTACCACGGCCATCCGCGGCCCGTGATCGACCCGGACGGATCCGAGGACGGCTGGATCCCCACCGACGACGGCGCCTTCGTGGCCGGCGAGCCGCAGGGGGCTCCGAGCTGGTTTCCCTGCAACGACCTTCTGACCGACAAGGCCGCCTACCGCATCAGGGTCACCGTGCCCAAGGGGAAGGCCGCGATCTCAAACGGGGAGCTCGTGAAGAGGATCGTTCACGGCCGGCACAAGACCTTTGTCTGGGACGAGGAGGCGCCCATGGCGACCTACCTCGCGACCGTGACGACCGGCAACTTCAGCGTCAAGCAGCCGCGGATCGACGGCATCCCCTCGGTCGTCGCGATCGACCCGCGCGAATCGGAGGCGGCGGCCACGCTCGCGAGGATGCCGGCCATGCTCAAACTGTTCGCGACGCGCTTCGGCACCTACCCGTTCGGCACGACGGGCGGCACCGTCGATCACGCGCCAAATGTGGGTTACGCGCTCGAGACGCAGACGCGCCCGATCTACGACATCGCTCCCGACAGCCGCACCGTGGCGCATGAGCTCGCGCATCAATGGTTCGGCGACTCCGTGTCGCTCCGGCGCTGGCATCAGATCTGGCTGAACGAGGGATTCGCGACCTGGGCGGAGTGGAGTTGGGTGGAGCACCAGGGCGGAGACACGACCCGCCAGACCTTCAACCGTCTCTATGCGAAGCACGGACCCAATGACCGCGCGTTCTGGGATCCGCCACCGGCTGATCCAGGCGGCCCGCGGAACCTCTTCGTCACCTCGATCTACGCCCGCGGCGGTATGGCCCTCGAGGCCCTGCGCCAGCACGTGGGAACGCAGACGTTCTTCCAGATCCTTCGCGACTGGGCGCGCCAGCACGCCTACGGCAACGCGGGCACCAAGCAGTTCATCGATCTCGCCGAGGCCGACAGCGGCCAGGACCTCGGCCACTTCTTCCACGTGTGGCTCTACCGTCCCGGCAAGCCGCGGGGCTGGGCGAGCTCGGCCCGCTCGCTGCCAACGGATCACAGATCTGGTGAGGGAGCCGGGCGGCCCATGGCAGCGCTCGATCAGCTCAGATGAGCCTAAGGGTTCGCCGGTAGCATCACCCGGGTCGCCAATGGAGCCTCCCGACGCACAGCACGCCGCCGCCGAGAGGATCCAGCGCGTAGAGCCCAGGGCCGAGGGAGCCCCGGTTGACCTCGAGGATTCCTCGCTCTACTTCAACCGCGAGCTGTCGTGGCTCGACTTCAGCGACCGGGTCCTGCAGCTCGCCGAGGATCCGTCGGTGGCGCTGCTCGAGCGGGTCAAGTTCTGCGCGATCTGGGAGTCCGGCCTTGACGAGTTCTTCATGGTGCGTGTCGCCAACCTGCACGACCAGCTCGAGGCCGGAATGGACGCCCGAGGCGCCGATGGGCTGAGCGCCTCGGAGCAGATCGACGCGATCCGCGAACGGGTTCTGCGCCAGCGCGACCGGCTGACGCGGTGCTTCGCGCGCGACCTTCGCCCGGCGCTGGCGGAGCACGGCATCAGGCTGATCTCCCCAGACCGCGCGAGTCCGCCGGAGCGGCTCGAGCTGGAGCGGATCTATGAGTCGAGCATCTTCCCGGCGCTGACGCCGCTCGCCATCGGCCTTGGACGCCCCTTCCCGTACATCTCGAACCTGTCGCTCAGCCTGGCGGTGAGCCTGCACGATCCTGTCCAGGGGACCGAGGTCTTCGCGCGGGTCAAGGTGCCGAAGGAGCTCCTCGGGCGCTTCATCGAGATCGGCGAGGGCGGCGCCACCCTGGTTCCGCTCGAGGACGTGATCGCCGCCAACCTTCCGTCGCTGTTCCCGGGGATGGAGGTGACCGACTACGCCTTCTTCCGCCTGACCAGGGACACCGATTACGACGTCTCAGACGAGGCCGACGACCTGCTTCAGGCCGTGGAGGAGGAGCTTCGCCGGCGGCGCTTCGGCGAGGTGGTGCGTCTGGAGGTGGAGCGGACGATGAACCCGCGACTGCGCGATCAGCTGCAGACCGCTCTGAGGATCGAGGAGCGGCAGCTGTATGCGGTCGACGGGCTGCTCGATATGTCAGATATGTGGGACGTTGTCGCCCTCCCCGGATTCAGCGAGCTCCGCGATCCCCCATTCACGCCAGCGACGAAGCCGCGGCTGCGCGGCGAGGACGAGGAGCTCGCGGACCTGTTCGCGACGATGCGCGAGGGGGACATCCTCGTGCATCACCCCTATGACTCGTTCGCGTCGTCGGTGGAGCGGTTCGTCAAACAGGCGGTCAGCGATCCGGACGTGCTCGCCATCAAGCAGACGGTCTACCGGACGAGCGCCGACTCGCCACTCGTACCGGCGCTGATCGACGCCGCTGAGGCCGGCAAGCAGGCGGTCTGCATGGTGGAGTTGAAGGCGCGATTCGACGAGCGGGCGAACAT
>VAYL01000152.1:26359-26947 GCA_005884305.1 Actinomycetota bacterium | reverse complement strand
AGTGCATCCTGGTCGTCCGCCGGGAGGGCGGTGGCGTCCGCTACTACGCCCACGTCGGCACCGGCAACTACAACCCCAAGACCGCCAAGCTCTACACCGACCTGGGCCTGTTCACGGCGGACCCCGCGATCGGCAACGACATCGCCGAGATGTTCAACTACATGACGGGCTACTCGCGCCCGCGCGACTACCGCAGGGTCCTCGTCGCTCCCTTCAACCTCTTCGAGGGAATCCTGGAGGAGATCGAGCGCACCATCGAGTCGCACTCGGAGGACCGCCCGGCGCGGATCCGGATGAAGATGAACTCGCTGCTCGACGCGCCGTGCATCCGGGCGCTGTACCGAGCCTCACAGGCGGGGGTGGACGTCCAGCTGAACGTGCGCGGCATCTGCTCGCTTCGGCCACGGGTGCCTGGGGTCTCGGACAACATCGAGGTCGTCTCCGTCGTAGGGCGCTTCCTCGAGCACTCCCGGATCTACTCGTTCGAGCGCGCTGGCGAGACCGAGCGCGTCTTCACGGGCTCGGCGGACCTCATGCCACGGAACCTGTACAACCGCGTCGAGCTGGTGAGCCCGATCGAGGACCCGC
>VAYL01000152.1:22478-26325 GCA_005884305.1 Actinomycetota bacterium | reverse complement strand
ACCAACGCGTGGGTTCTCAACGCTGACGGTTCGTGGAGGCGGCGCCGCCCGGCGGGCGAGCCGCGCAACGTGCAGCGGGAGCTGATGGAGATGCACGAGGCGCGGGCAGCGGGCGATACTCGCTGAGCTACGCGATTTGTCTGACACATGTGTCTGATAAATCGCTCCCGCTCATCGACCATCACCCGCCGCCCGCGAGCTAGCCGCTCGACCCCGTCACACTGCACCGATGGCGGAGAGGCACACCCGCTACGGCTGGTGGCTCGAGGAGGCCGGGCTCCCTGAAGCGCGGCGGCCGCTCGACGGGACGGTCGACGCTGACGTCGTCATCGTCGGCGGCGGCTATACGGGCATGTGGACCGCGTGGTTCGTCACCGAGCTCGAGCCCGATGCGCGCGTGGTCGTTCTTGAGGCCGAGGTGTGCGGGACGGGGCCCAGCGGGAGAAACGGCGGGTTCGTCAACTCGCTGTGGATCGGTCTCGCGAGAATTCGCGAGCGGTTCGGCGCCGCGGCTGCCCTCGACGTCGCGAGGGCCAGCGAGGCTGCGGTCGACGGTGTCGGCCATTGGTGCCGTGAGCAGGGCGTCGACGCGTGGTACCGGCGCGGGGGGTATCTCCAGGTCTCGACCACGCCGGCGCACGATCACTCGCCGCTCGCTGCGGTGCAGGCGGCGGCTAGCCTCGGCGTGCAGAAGACGTGCATCGCGCAGACTCCCAGCGAGGTTCGCGAACGGTGCTGCTCACCGCTCTTTCGAGGTGGCGCGTACTACCCCGCGGCGGCCACGGTGCAGCCCGCACGGCTCGCCCTGGGTCTGCGTGAGCGCCTGATCGAGCAAGGGGTCCAGGTCTTCGAGGGCTCGCACGCGCGGCGGCTTCGATCGCATGCAGGCGGGGTCGAGATCGAGACGCATGGCGGACGCGTGCGCGCGAATGCGGCGGTACTCGCCGCCGGCGGCCGACTCGCGGCTCACCCTTCGCTTCGCCGCCGCCTGACCGTGACCTCGAGCCACATGGTCATCACCGAGCCGGTGCCCGACATCCTCGAGAAGATCGGCTGGACCGGCGGTGAGTGCATCACGGACTCGCGCGCGATGGTCCAGTACTTCCGCACCACGCCCGACGGCCGCATCGCGTTCGGGTGGGGCGGGGGCCGCATCGTCGCTGGCGCGCGCATCAACGGAAGGGCCGAGGTCGACGGTCGCGTCGCGGCCGAGGTCGAGCGCCGCCTTGCCCGGGTCTTCCCCGCCGTGCGGGGCCGGCGCATCGATCACGCCTGGGGCGGGCCGATTGACGTCTCGCCCTCGCACCTCCCGGTGATCGGAAGCCTCACAGGCGACCACGTTCACTACGCGTTCGGCTACACGGGCAACGGCGTGGGCCCATCCCGCCTCGTCGGCCGGACCCTCGCGTCGATGGCGCTCGAGCGGCCCGACGAATACACGCGCCTGGCCCTGGTCGAGCCGCCGCCGGTTCGCGTGCCCCCCGAGCCGTTCCGCTACGCGGGCGGGGCAATCATCCGCGCGGCGCTGCTTCGCCGCGAGCGTTTGGAGGAGGAGGGTCGGCGACCCGATCCGCTTACCCGATTCGTCGCGGGCGTGCCCGAGCGGATCGGGGTCCACATCGGCCGCTGAGGGCGGCGCCGCGCCGTCAGGCACGTCACCTCTCGTTAGTCGCCCAGCGCGACGATGAGCTCCCGGATCGCGCCGGGATACCGGTACGTCAGACCGCCGTGCTTGCCGTCGAAGAGCTCCAGTGAGTACTCGACGTCGAGCGCATCGAGCTCGCGGGCGAACGCCGTCGCGCCCAAGTCGAGGAAGTACTCGTCCTTCTTGCCCGCGTCGAGGTAGATCCGCCGCATGCTGCGAAGCGCGTCGGCCGATCGCGGCGCCATACGCACCGGGTCCCATTCGAGCCATCGCTCCCATACGTCCTCCACGAGCCTGGCCGTCTCGATCTCGAATGGGAGCAGCGCCTTCCCGGGCCGATCCGGATCGGGTGAGTACGACGCGGCGCAGCCGTACCACATGATCGGATCGCCGAACTTGTCGAACGGCTTCGCGTCCGCTTCGGCGAAGCGCTCGAAGAACACGTCGTAGGAGCCCTCGAACTCGTCCCGCAGCGTCCGCACCGTGCTCGGGATGCTCGGAAGGTAGGACGCCTCGAACAGCGCGTCGCCGGCGTGCGAGGCGAGGGCGCTGAAGACATCCGGCCGCATCATCGGCACGACCATCGCGCCGTAGCCGCCGGACGACTTCCCGGCGATCCCGCGGCGCTCGCGGTCGGCCGCCGTCGGATACCGCTCGTCGATGAACGGCACGATCTCGTCGCAGAGATACGACTGGTACAGGCCCGTCGAAGCCGAGTCGACGAACTGCGAGCCGCCGTACGAGGTCCATGCGTCGACGAAGACGACGATCCCGTCGGGACAGTCGCCCGCCGCGAACATCGCGTCGAGGCGCTCGAACATCGTCGGCTCGAACGGCGTCCGGCTCGCCCACATGTCGACCTGACCCGTGTAGCCCTGGATCACGTAGACGCTCGGAAGCGGCCGCGGGTGGTCGAGCTCGACGCCGGGCGGTCTGTAGACGTAGAGCGGACGCTGCTGCGGGTCGCCGCGGGGGTTGTCCGCGAGGAGCGCGGACTCGACCACCAGCCGATCGAGCGCCCCCGCCATCGGACGCTCCCACGGCGCGCCGGCGGGGCCCTCCGCCTCCCTCAGTGCCATCGCGAGGTGACGACCTTCTTGCGCGTATAGAACTCCACCGCGTCCCGGCCGTTCGCGTGGAGGTCGCCCTCGAGCGAGTCCTTCCACCCCGAGAACGGGAACCACGCGACGGGCGCCGCGACGCCGACGTTCACGCCGATCATCCCCGCCTCGACGCCGTACCGGTACTCGCGGGCGGCGCCTCCCGACGCGGTGAATATCGATCCCGCGTTGCCGTAGCGGGACCCGTTCACGAACTCGAGCGCGTCGTCGAGGTCCCTGGCCCTGACGAGAGTCAGGAGCGGGCCGAACAGCTCCTCGCGCGCTAGTTCCGACTCGCGATCGACCCCGTCGACGATGGTGGGCCCGATCATGGTCTCCGCGGGGCCAGGCTCGGCGCCGCGGCCGTCGAGGACCACGTCCGCGCCGTCCGAAGCTGCACGTTTGAGCGCGCTCAGCAGCCGCTGTCGCGCCTCCGGCGCCACGAGCGGGCACACGTCCGTTGTCTCATCGGCGCCCGGGCCCACCCGGAGCTTCGAGGCGGCGGCGACGAGCGCGTCGCGCACCTCGTCCTGCCGCTTCGCGTCGCCCACCAGGACGGCCACGGACCCGGCCAGGCAGCGTTGGCCGGCCGCGCCGAAGGCCGATCCCATGATGCCCTCAACCGTCGGTCCGAGATCGGCGTCGGGCATCACCACGAGGGAGTTCTTGGCTCCGCCCAGCGCCTGGCAGCGCTTGCCCGTGGCCGCCGAGCGCTCGGCGATGTACCGGGCGGTGGATGCCTGGCCCACGAACGAGATCGCGTCGACGCCCGGGTGATCCAGCACCGCGTTGACGGCATCCCGCGCCCCGTGGACCAGGTTGCAGATCCCGGGCGGGATCTCCTCGATCCCGTCGATGATCTCGAAGATGAGCTCCGAGGGACGCGGGTCGCGTTCCGAAGGCTTCAGCACGAACCCGTTGCCGCACGCGAGCGCGAACGGCAGGAACCACAGCGGGATCATGGCCGGGAAGTTGAACGGTGTGATCGCCGCCACGACGCCCACGGGCTGGCGGACGAGCTCGACGTCCACGCCCGCCGCAACCCCTTCGAGGTTCTCGCCCTTCAGGAGGTGGGGGATCGCGCAGGCCGCCTCGACCGATT
>VAYL01000152.1:10246-22470 GCA_005884305.1 Actinomycetota bacterium | reverse complement strand
GGCGTCTTCGAGCGTCTTGCCCATGTCCGCGGTGACGAGGCGGGCGAGCTCCTCCCGCCTTGCCGCCAGCGCGCTTCGGAGCGCCATGATCGCCCGCGCGCGGCGCTGCGGCGCGAGCGCACGCCACGCGGGCTGGGCCGCGCGAGCCGCGCTCACGGCGGCGTCGACCTCGGCGGCACCGCTCAGCGGCACGAGCGCGGCGACCTCGCCGCTGACCGGATCGCGGTCCTCGAGGGTCTTGCTGACGGTGGCCGTTTCCCAGCCGCCGCCGACGTAGTTGCGGAGGGTGCGCGGCTGGCCCTCGGTCGCGGCCGGGCGAGCCTCTGATTCGGTCGTCACGGGCTTCATCTCGCCATCCGAGCCGATGCTACCGAGGCCATGCGGGCCGTTCCCGACAGGCCATGAAAGACTTCCGCGGGCATGAGCGACGAGTGGCGCGTTGAGGTGCACCTGCAGGACGAGGGCCACGGCCTGACCCTGGGCGACCGGCTGCGCTCCCTGGACCTCGATGACGAGGCGCGCAAGCGGCTGGGCGAGCGAGTGATCGTCACGCGCGACGGCTCGCGGATGTTCCTGTACACCGGCAGCGAGCAGACGGCGAGCGAGGCGGAGCGGGTGGCGAAGGACCTTGCCGCCGAGGACGGCCTCGACGCGAAGACAAAAATCACGCGCTGGCATCCCGACGAGGAGGAGTGGCTCGATCCGTCGGCTCCAATGCCCCAGAGCGAGGCGCAGCGCGCCGCAGAGCATCGCGAGCACGAGGCGCACGAGGAGCGCGAGGCCGCGGCCACCGGGCGCGACGAGTGGGAGCTTCGAGTGGACCTCGACTCGCTCGGCGACACGAGCGATCTGTCCTCGCGCCTATCGGACGCCGGCATTCCGCACCACCGCCGGTGGAAGCACGTCCTGATTCCCGCCGCAACCGAGGAGCACGCGGCCGAGCTGGCCGACCGGGTTCGCGAGCTGTCGCCTGCCGAGCCGGAGATGCACGTGGAGCCGGCGCCGGGCAGCCTGCCGCACCCCGCGTTCGTGGTCATCGGCGGGCGCACGCCGGGAATCGCCCGGGACCTGGGCTTGTAGTCGGCGGGATTGTCGGATTAATCGGCATATGCCGGGAAATCCGACAATCGCGATTTGAAGGGGGTCAGCCGCCTGCGCCGCCCGGGGCCGGAGGCGGCACGGGGGTGGTCCCCAGCAGGTCCTCACCTTCCTGCTGCGGGCGCACCGAGGCCATTCGCTCCGCGCGCCGCTGCTGGAGCACGGTGAAACCCATGGCGATCAGTGTGGAGCAGAAGAGGATCGTGGCTACCGCGTTCACCTCAACGGGGATCCCGCGCTGGGCGGCCCCGAAGATATAGAGCGGGAAGGTGACGGTTGTGCCCGAGTTGAAGTTGGTGACGACGAAGTCGTCGATTGACAGGGCGAAAGCCAGGAGGGCGGCGGCGACGATGCCAGGCATGATCAGAGGCAACGTCACGAGGCGGAAGGTGTCGAGCGCGTTCGCGCCGAGGTCTTGGGCGGCCTCCTCCAGGCTGCGGTCAAACCCGATCAATCGGGATCGCACCACCACCACGACGAAGCTGATGCAGAACATGACGTGAGCGATCAGCAATGTGCTGAACCCGAGCGACGGCGTCCCAAGGATCAGGAAGAACGAGAGGAGCGACGCGCCCATGACGATCTCTGGGGTCGCCATCGGGACGACGATCAGGAAGTTCGCAGTGCGGCGGCCGAAGAACCGATGGCGGACGAGGGCGATGGCCATCAGGGTCCCGATGGCAGTTGAGATGATCGTCGCGAGCGCCGCGAGCTTGAGACTGGTGAGGAGCGCCGAGTTCAGGTCCGGGAGGCTGAAGACGGTCTTCCAATGGTCGAGCGTGAAGCTCTCCCACGTGAAGTTGTACTTCCCGGCGGGGTTGTTGAACGAGAAGAGGATGATCACCGCGATCGGGATCAGGAGGTACGCGATCGCGAGCCCGGCGTAGATGTTGATGCCGTGCTCGCGCAGCCAGGCCCACACTCGACGCAGGAGCGAGTCGCGTCGTACGTAGGCGGGAGCCGCCGCCGTCCCGACCTCCACTCTCAGCACCCCCTCCGCGTCACCGGGCGACCGCCTCCTCGCCCATCAGTGACTCGGAGCCCGCGAATCGGATGTACACGAAGACGATGATCATGATCACGGCCATCAGCACGAACGAGAGCGCCGCCGCCGCGGGGTAGTCCTGGTTGACCAGGTAGAGGCCCTGGATCACGTTTCCGATCATCTTGTTGTTGGTCCCGCCGAGGAAGAACGCGTTGACATAGTCGCCGGCGGCGGGGATGAATGTGAGCAAGGTCCCGGCGATGAGGCCCGGCAACGAGAGGGGGAGCGTGATCCTCACGAAAGCGGCGCGTGACGACGCATACAGGTCCTTGCCCGCCTCAATCAGGGCGGGATCGATGCGCTCGAGGCTCGCGTAGATCGGCAGGACCATGAAGGGCAGGAAGTTGTAGGTAATGCCTGCGATCACCGCCCCGGCCGTCGCGAGCACGTGGCCGCCCGGCGCCAGCCCGATCGAGTCGAGCGAGAGCCGCGCCATGTAGTACATGGGCACGACGAAGAAGACGATCAGCCAGAACGCCCCCGGGAAGAGGAGGAGGTACGGAGTCAGGCGGCGGCGGACGGCGGCCATTCTTGGCTCAGTTGACCGCCATTCGCCGCCGCCAGCTCATCGTCAGCCGTTCACGACCGCGTTGAACGCCTGGGTGATCTTGGTCTCCTCCTGGCCGGAGATGGTGGGCGCCGCGTCGCACTTGGCGGTGAACTGCTTGCTCGGGAAGATGAGGTCGCTCTTCGCCGCCGTCGGATCCTGCTTCTGGAGGATCGGCTTCACGCCCTTCACCGGGCTGACGTAGTAGTTGTAGTCCGTGATCTGCGCCTGGTTCTTCGGGTCGTAGACGTAGTTCATCCACGCCTCGGCCGCGGTCGGATTTGGCGCCCCGACCGGGATCACCATGTTGTCCGACCACAGCATGCAGCCCTCCTTGGGCATCACGAACTTGATGTTCGGGTTGTCCTTCTGGAGCTGCACCGCGTCGCCCGACCAACCGAGCGAGATCCAAGCGTCGCCCTTCGTCCCCGGTAAAGCGCCGGATCTGCCCGGAGTCCGCTGCCTGCTTGATCTTGTCGATCGCGTTGAGCCAGTCCTGCTCCGTCGCCTTCGCGAGGTCGACCCCCTGGCACTTCATCACCAGGGGCACGGTGTCGCGCATCTCCGTGAGCATGTCCACCTTGCCCTTGTACTTCGGGTCGAAGAGGTCGCAGATGGACTTGATGTCCGGTGCCAGATCGGTGCGCACGATCAGGCCGGTCATTCCGCTCTGCCATGGCACGGCGAACTGATCGTTCGGGTCGAATGGCCGGTGCCGCAGGTTGGGCGTGATGTTCTTCTCGACGTTCGGGATCGCCGACTTGTCGAGGTTCTGGAGGTAACCCAGGTCGTACATCTTCTTGGCCATCCAGTCGGTGACCACGAAGATCGAGCGTCCGCCGGACTCGCCCTTGGCCAGGAGCGGCTGCAGCTTCGAGAAGAACTCCTGGTTGTCGTTGACGTCCTCGATGTACTTGACCTGGACACCGGTCGCCTTCTCGAAGTCGGGGACCGTCTGCTTGTCGATGTAGAGCGGCCAGTTCGAAATCGTCAGCTCGCCACTCGGCTTGCCCGAGACCTGGACGGTCTGAACGCTTGCGTTGCTGCCGCCGCTCCCTTCGATCCCACCACCGCTACCGCAGGCAGCGATCGCGAGGGTTGCCCCGAGTGCGAGCACGGCAACGACCCCGGTCCTGATCGCCCGGATCCGTGCCCTGCTCGTTCCGGCTGCGTCCGTCCTACCCCATGCGTTCATTTGCGGCCTTCGCCTCCTCGGCAGCTGATGTTGGTTGTCATTGCAAGTCATGTGCGTTATGAGGGGGCTTTAGCCCCCGAAACTGGCATGTGTCGTTGCTGTTGTGTTCGCGACCGTCTCCTCGACGTCGGCACGCCGAATCTCGGATTCGCGCACAACGTGCATGTGCTCCGGCTCCCAGCTAAGGCGCACCGGCGCCCCGCCACCCGGCAGGCGCGCGCGCTCGGCCTCGCTCGCATTCGGCACCAGGACGGTCATCGGGACGTCGCCCGGCAGGTTGACCACGATCTGAGTCGCGGTGCCGAGATAGATGGAGCTCTGCACCACACCTTCGACCCCGGGCAGCCCGTCCGACGACTCTCCCGACGCCTGCGAGATCCGGAGCTTCTCGGGCCGGACGACTGCGTGGCAGCGCTCGCCGCTTTGAATGCCGTCCACGCTCGCCTCGACCTCGATGCCGGTGTCGAGCTGGATCCTGGCCCGGCCGCCGCCGGCCGATGTCACGGTGCCCGGCATCAGATTTGACACGCCGATGAAGCCGGCCACGAAGGTCGTGGTGGGGCGCTCGTAGACGTTCTCGGGAGTATCGACCTGCTCGACGACGCCGTTCGACATGACCGCGATGCGGTCGGACATCGTCAGCGCCTCCTCCTGGTCGTGCGTCACGTAGACGAATGTGATCCCGACATCGCGCTGGATCCGCTTGAGCTCGACCTGCAAGCCCTTCCGCAGCTTCAGGTCCAGCGCGCCAAGCGGCTCGTCCAGCAGCAGCACCTTCGGCAGGTTGACCAGCGCGCGGGCGAGCGCCACCCGCTGCTGCATGCCGCCCGACAGCTGGTTGGGACGGCGGTTGATCTCGGCGGCGAGGCCCACCCGCTCGAGCTCCGCCTGTACCCGCTCCTTGGTTTCGCTCTTCGGAACCTTCTTGCGCCGCAGCCCGAAGGCGACGCCTTCACGCACGCCCAGATGCGCGAAGAGGGCGTAGCTCTGGAAGACGGGGTCGGTGGGCCGCCTGTACGAGGGCAGCCCGGCCACGTCCTCGCCCTCGATCAGGACGCGGCCGGCGGTCGGCTGCTCGAAGCCGGCGACCATGCGCAGCGTCGTCGTCTTTCCGCAGCCGCTCGGCCCGAGGAGGGTGAAGAACTCGCCCCGGCCGATGTCGAGGTCGAGGTCGCGCACCGCGACGAGGTCGCCGAAGTGCTTGCTGACGCGCTCGAGGCGGACAGTCGGGTCACCACCCGTGACCGGCGCGGCGGCAGGCGTTTCGGGTCGCTCTGCTTCGCTGACCGCGCCGGAATCCATGTTGCCCATCCTCCGTTCCCGTTGAGGGGTAGTGCCGCCGTGTAGTGCGTTCCGTCGGAAAACTAACCGCTCAGTCCAAGGAGACTATGCATCAACCGGGAGACTGGCAAGGTTCGGAATCCCCAAATCGTCCAAAAGTCGTTATGCAGTTCGTACAAAACCCGGTTAGGATGTTTGAACCTAGTCCCGGTTGTGCGGTTGGCCGCAGCCAGATACCGTTATACGGAACGTCGATACAGGGTGGACACCGAGTCGCAACCCGGGAGGAGGAGGAGCAGATGGCAACCACGAGCGCAACGGTGACGGCGACCGAGAGCGGTTTGCAGGAGCTTGCCAAGCGCCACCTCTGGATGCACTTCACGCGCCACGGCGCGTACCGGGACGCCGACGTTCCCATCATCGTTCGCGGCGAGGGCCCCTACGTCTGGGACGAGAAGGGCAACCGCTACCTCGACGGGCTCTCCGCCCTGTTCTGCGTGAACGCGGGCCACGGCCGGACCGAGCTCGGCGACGCGGCGGCCCGCCAGGTTTCAGAGCTCGACTTCTACACGCTATGGAGCTACGCGCACCCCGGGGCCATCGAGCTCGCCTCGCGGATCGCCTCACTTGCGCCCGCCGACCTCAACCGCGTCTTCTTCACCAACAGCGGCTCGGAGGCGGTGGAGTCAGCGATCAAGCTCGCGCGGGCCTACCACCAGCGGACCGGCAACCCGCGAAAGACAAAGTTCATAACGCGCGAGGTCGCCTACCACGGCACCACCCTCGGCGCCCTCGCGGCCACCGGGATCTCGGCGCTCCGTCAGGAGTTCGAGCCGCTGGTCCCCGGCGGCTACCAGGTCCCGAACACGAACAGCTACCACTGGCCGGCCGACCGGGACCCGCTCTGGGCGGCTGATCAGATCGAGGAGAAGATCCTCTACGAGCACCCAGATACGGTCGCTGCCGTCATCCTCGAGCCGCTCCAGAACGCCGGCGGGTGCATCCCGCCCCAGGACGGCTACTTCGACCGTGTGCGGGAGATCTGCGACCGCCACAACGTGCTTCTGGTCTCCGACGAGGTGATCTGCGCCTGGGGGCGCCTCGGCCACTGGTTCGGATGCCAGCGGTACGGCTTCGTGCCGGACGTCATGACCGTCGCGAAGGCGATCACCTCCGCGTACGTCCCGATGGGCGGCATGATCGTCTCCGACCGCATCGCGGAGCCGTTCATGGGCGGCAAGGAGATGTTCGCGCACGGCTCCACCTTCGCCGGACATCCCGTCGCTTCGGCGGTGGCGATGGCGAACCTGGACGTCTTCGAGCGCGAGGACCTGAACGACCACGTCCTCCGAAAGGAGGGCGAATTCCGGGCGATGCTCGACAGTCTTCGCGACATCCCGATCGTCGGTGACGTACGCGGGGCGGGGTTCTTCCACGCGATTGAGCTGGTCAAGGACCAGGAGACGAAGGAGGGGTTCTCCGACGAGGAATCGGAATCGCTCTTGCGCGGCTTCCTCTCCGGTGAGCTCTTCCGCCGCGGGCTGATCTGCCGGGCGGACGACCGCGGTGACCCGGTGATCCAGCTCTCGCCGCCGCTCATCTGCGACACCGAGCAGTTCGAGGAGATCGAGAACGTTCTACGCCCGGTGCTGATGGAAGCGTGGGAACGACTCGAGAAGTGATTCGAGTAAGCAGTAAGCAGTCTGCAGAATGCAGACACGCGGGACGAAGGTCTCTGCCAACTGCTTACTGCCTACTGCCTACTGGGCCATGCTGACCGTTGGCTCACTTGTCTCTGATTGCGGCCTCGAGCTGATCGCCGGGGCGAAGGAATCCGAGCGCCCGATCAGGTGGGTGCATATCTCCGAGCTCGAGGACCCGACGCCCTGGCTGTCGGGTGGTGAGCTGCTGCTCACCACCGGCATTCAGCTCAACTCTCCCGCGCGTCAGCGGCGCTTCTGCGATCGGCTCGCCGAGAAGGGCGTTGCCGGGATCGGCCTCGGCACCGGCTTCGAGCACAAGCGCGTGCCGAAGGCGCTGATCGATGAGGCGGCCGAGCGCGCGATGCCCCTGTTCGAGGTCCCGTACGAGATGCCGTTCATCGCGATCACCGAGCGGGCATTCGCGCGCCTCGTGAACGAGCAGTACGCCGTGGTCGAGCGCGGCGCGAGGGTCCACGAGAAGCTCGAGCGCCTCGTCGTGGAGGGCCGAGGTCTCGACGCCGTCCTCGACTCGCTCGCGAGCGCGGTCGGCGGCACCGCGATCGTCCAGGACGCGGGCGGGCGGGAGCTCGCGCGTCAGCCTGCCAAGGGCGGCCCGCGACCGGCCGCGATCAAGGCCCTGGGAACGGAGATCGCCGCGCGCCAGGCGGCGGCCGCCCTCGCGGCGTTCGAGCCGCATCAGGACTCCCTCGCCGGGCGCGCCCTCGTCGTCCCGGTGCCGGGGAGCAGGGGCGGCGCCGCGATCGCCTGGCTGGTCGTCATCAGCCGGCACGGCCCCCTCGGCGACTTCGAGCGACTGACGGCGCGCCAGGGGGCGATCGTCGTCGGACTCGAGCTGATGCGTGAACGGGTCGTGCGCGAGACCGAGCGCCGGCTCGCCGGCGACGTCCTCGCGGAGGCGCTCGGGGGCAGGCTCGACGCCGAGGAGCTACGCAGCCGCCTGCGCCCGTTCGGGATCGGCACCGAGGCCGCGATCCTCGTCTTCGACCTGGACGACGCGGACGCCGGGGAGCAGGCGCTCGAGCGCGAGCTCGCCGAGGCGGGCGTCTCCGCTCTGGTCGCCACCACGGCGGCATCCGGGCGGTCCTTCCTCGTCGCGATGATCGACGGCCGCGCCGGCGACCCGGTGGAGGTCGCGGCGACCCTGCGCTCCGGGCTCGCCGCCGGCCACGGGCCGGTCCGCGCGGCCGCCAGCCGGCGGAGCCCGGTCGGCTCGCTCAGGAGGGCCTTCCACGAAGCGCGCTGTGCGCTCGAGGCGACGTCGCTGGCCGATGGCGATGCGCCGGAGGTCGCGAGCTACGAGGATCTGGGCGCTTTCACGCTGCTGCTGTCCCTTCAGGACGAGGATGCGCTGCGGCTCTACAGCGACGGGCTGCTGGAACCGATCGAGCGCACGGAGGGCGAGTATGGGGGCGAGCTCCTGCGATCGCTCGAGGCCTACATCGAGCACAACGGCAACTGGGAGCGCGCCGCGCGCGAGCTCTACTGTCACCGCCATACGCTGCGCTACCGGATCCGGAAGATCGAGGAGCTGACCGGCCGCGACCTGTCCCGGGCCACGGACCGGATCGAGCTGTGGCTCGCCCTGCGCGCGAGGGAGCTCGTCGCATGAGGGTTTGCATCCTGGGAGCGGGAGGCACGATTGCGCCGGCAATCGTGCGCGACCTCGCTGAATCAGACGAGGCGGAGGAGCTGCTGCTACTCGATATCGACGAGAAGCGCGCCGCGGCCGTCGCGGATGCGCACGGGGCCGGCAAGGCGCGGGCGACCCGCGTCGACGCCAGGATCGAGCCGGAGGCGGAGGGATCGCTCGCGCGGGCGCTCATCGGCTCGGACGTGCTCATCAACTCCGCCAGCTACCGCGTGAACCTCGACGCGATGGCCGCGTGCTTGCGAGCGGGGTGCCACTACCTCGACCTCGGCGGGCTCTACTGGATGACGGAGCTCCAGCTCGAGCTCGATCGCCAGTTCGAGCGCGACGGGCTCTTGGCGCTCCTCGGCATGGGCTCCGCCCCGGGCAAGACCAACGTGATGGCTCGGATGGCGGTAGGCGAGTTGAATAAATACCCCACCGGACGTGAAGCGGAGGCGGCGGCGGGCATAGATTCGATCCAGGTGGCAGCTGCCGGCCGCGACCTCGACCCGCCTGACGGGTTCAGCGTCCCGTACGCACTTCAGACACTGCTCGACGAGCTGACGATGAAGCCGGTCGTGTTGCGTGGCGGATCGCCCGTTCAGGTCGAGCCCCTTTCCGACGGGGGCACCGTTGACTTCGGCGAGCCGATCGGCGCCGCGGAGACGATCAACACCATCCACTCGGAGATCCGCACGTTCGGCGACAGCTTCGGCTGCCGCGAGGGGAGTTTCCGCCTTGCGCTCAAGCCGGAGCTTCTGGCGACGCTTCGCGAGCTGACCACTGCATCCGAGGAGGAGGTTCGGCGCCGGGCGGCCGAGGCGCTCCCGCCGTCCGCGAAGACGGTTTCGGTGCACGTCGTGGACGCGGCGGCGGACGGGCGCGCGGTTCGGGTGCGGGCGGTAACGGAGCCCATGGAGACGTGGGGCATCGGCGGCGGCGTAGTGTCCACG
Source organism: Actinomycetota bacterium (assembly GCA_005884305.1). Lineage (GTDB taxonomy): Bacteria > Actinomycetota > Thermoleophilia > Solirubrobacterales > 70-9 > AC-56. The sequence continues at coordinate 12,997 of VAYL01000152.1, read as the reverse complement.
GCGACCCCGGCGGCGGCCGCGGTGCGATTGCTCGCACGCGGGGAGATCACCGACCGCGGCGTCATGCCCCCGGAGAGCTGCGTCGATCCGGATGCGCTGTTCGCGGAGCTCGAGCCGCGCGGCTGCCGGGTAGAGGTGAAAGTCGAGGGAGGGTATGTAAATGAGGTGCTTTAGCACCGAAAGCAGCATGTCAGGCGGCGAAGCCGCCGCAAGAGATTTATGAAGGTCGGGGTTCCCACCGAGATCAAGGACGACGAGTACCGCGTCGCGCTGACGCCGGTCGGCGCTCGCGAGCTCGCCGAACACGGCCACGAGGTCCTGATCCAGCAGGGCGCCGGCGAGGGCAGCTCCATCAGCGACGCCGACTTCGAGGCGCAGGGGGCACGGATCGTCTCCCTGGACGACGTCTGGGCCGAGCCCGACCTGATCCTCGGCGTCAAGGAGCCCCAGCCCGAGGAGGTGGCGCGCCTCAGGCCCGAGGCGACGCTGTTCACGTACCTGCATCTCGCTCCGGCGCCCGAGCTGACGCGCGGCCTCTGCGATTCCGGCGCCACCTGCGTGGCCTACGAGACCGTCGAGGACGCGAACGGACGCCTGCCTCTGCTGGCCCCGATGAGCGAGATCGCCGGCAAGATCGCAACCCAGGCTGGCGCGTTCATGCTGGAGAAGCCGCTCGGCGGGCGGGGAATCCTCCTCGGCGGCGTGCCGGGCGTGCCGCCGGCAAACGTGATGATCATCGGGGGCGGGGCCGTGGGCATGCACGCGGCGTTCATCGCCATCGGCATGGAGGCGGACGTCTTCGTCTACGACACCAACATCGATCGCCTTCGCGAGCTCGACATCGCGTTCGGCGGCCGGGCGTCGACGGTCTTCTCGTCGGTGCTGTCGATCGAGGAGAAGTTGCCGCAGATGGATCTCGTGATCGGGGCCGTCCTGGTGCACGGCGCGCGGGCGCCCCACGTGATCAGGCGGTCGCAGCTCGGGCTGATGAAGGAGCGGGCGGTGCTGGTCGATGTCGCGATTGATCAGGGCGGCTGCTTTGAGACGTCACATCCGACCACGCACCACGACCCCACCTTCGAGGTCGATGGGGTGATCCATTACTGCGTGGCCAACATGCCCGGCGCGGTTCCGATCTCCTCGACCTACGCCCTCACCAACGCAACGCTGCCGTATGTCGTGGCCCTCGCTGATTACGGGATCGCCGAGGCGGCTCGGCGCGACCCCGGTCTGCGGTTAGGAATCAACGTCGCCGGCGGAAAGGTCACGCACCCAGCGGTCGCCGAGGGAGTCGGAATGGAGTACGTCTCGCCAGAGGAGGCGCTGGGCGCCGGGCCACAGGTCGGCGACGGCGACAGGGCCGCCGGCGCGGACGGAGCGGGTGCCACGGCCGCTCGTGCCGCACCCGGCGCACATTGAACCGACAACCAGGAACTGAAAGCAACCACAGAGCGACCGAGCAAGAAGGAGTGGATCAAGTTGAGCATGTACGCAGTCGTTAACCCGGCCACCGGCGAGAAGCTCGAGGAGTACCCCGAGATCTCCAACGACGAGCTCGACGCCGCCATCGCCAGGGCGTGGGAGGCCCGCGCGGCGCTGGGCTCGCTGACCGTCGCCGAGCGCGCCGCGAAGATCAACCGCGTTGCCGAGCTCCACGCCGAGCGCCGCGACGATCTAGCCGCGATCGCTGTCAAGGAGATGGGCAAGCCGACCGAGCAGGCGCTCGGCGAGGTCGACTTCTGCGTCGACATCTACAAGTACTACGCCGACCGCGCGGAGGACTTCCTCAAGGATGAGCCCATCGAGCTGATCGCGGGCGAGGGCACCGCGGTGATCCGCCGCTCGGCGATGGGGCCGCTGCTCGGGATCATGCCCTGGAACTTCCCCTATTACCAGGTGGCCCGCTTCGCGGGGCCGAACCTGATCGTCGGCAACCCGATCCTGCTGAAGCCGGCGCCCCAGTGCCCGGAGTCGGGGGAGGCGATCCAGGCGATGTACGAGGAGGCCGGCCTCGCCGAGGGGGCGTACCAGACGATTCTTGCCACCAACGAGCAAATCGCGGAGAAGGTGATACCCGACCCGCGCGTGCGCGGCGTTTCGGTCACCGGGTCCGAGCGGGCCGGCTCCGCCGTGGCCGAGGTCGCCGGACGCAACCTGAAGAAGGTGGTCCTCGAGATGGGAGGCTCCGATCCGTTCATTCTCCTCGCGACCGAGAACCTCGACGAGGTCGTCGATGCCGCGGTGGAGGCGCGGCTCGACAACACGGGGCAGTCATGCAACGCGGCGAAGCGCTTCATCGTCGCCGATGACCTCTATGACGACTTCGTCGCGAAGCTCACCGAGAAGATGAAGGCGGTGGAGCCCGGGGATCCGACCGAGAACGCGGCGATGGGGCCGCTCTCGTCGGCGACCGCCGCGGAGCGCCTTCAGGACCAGCTCGACCGCGCGAAGGCCCAGGGCGCCAAGGTGGTACTCGAGGGGGAGCGGAAGGACAACTTCTTCGGTCCGACGGTGCTCACCGGGATCAGCCCGGACAGCGACGCCTACCGCGAGGAATTCTTCGGCCCCGTTGCGAGCGTCTACAAGGTCTCGTCCGAAGAGGAGGCGATCAGAGTCGCCAACGACACACCGTTCGGCCTCGGCTCCTACGTCTTCACAACCGACTCCGAGCAGGCCGACCGTGTCGCCAGCGACATCGACGCCGGCATGGTCTTCGTCAACGGCGTCCTCCTCGACGGGGCCGAGTTGCCG
>VAYL01000152.1:2049-9856 GCA_005884305.1 Actinomycetota bacterium | reverse complement strand
GCCGAGTAGGAGCCCCGGACCCAGGGATCGTCGTGCCAGGTGGAGAGCAGGCTGACCTCGGGGTCGAGCTCCAGGTCGGGACGGAGCGATGCGACCTCCTCGATCCAACTCACGAGTTTCTCGGGATCGGCGAGCTCCCGGACGGCATCGGCGGTCCCTGCATAGGCTGTGACGAAGGGGGCCGGGTCACCGCCTGGATCCAGCTGGGTGTAGGTCCAGAACCGGCGGCGCACGGACATGATCGCGCTCGGCGGGCTCGGCGCTCGAAGGCGGATGAAGAGCTTGGCGTTCTGTCCGTAGCGCACCGAGTCGAGTGCCTCGGCGGTCGGCCCACGAAGAGCCGGCTCGAACTCGATGTCGCCGAGTGGGGCCGTCGGAATCGCCATCACCGCCGCGCGAGCCGCGATTTCGCCCTCGTCGGTCCAGACGTTCACGCCATCCTCGTCCCACTGCAGCCTGCGAACGGGCGAGGACAGGTGGATCCGCCCGCCGAGCTCGCCGGCCAAGGCCCGCGCCAGCTCGGCGTTGCCGCCCGCCACGGTGTAGCTCTCGAAATCGCCGAAGGTAGCCGCGCCCTCGCCGAGCACCCCCGATCGAAGGTCATCGGCTGGATGGCCCATGGAAACCTCCAGGCGAGCACGGATCACGGCCGCCAGTCGCTGCTCCACCTCCAGGCCGTCGATCGCCTTCGCCAGCGTGTCCGTCCCCGGCGCCGCGTATCCGGCTGCGATCCGGTTGAAGACCGCCTCGAGGTCGGCTGGGTCGACGGCCTCGTCCCCGCGCGGCTCCCGGCGGCCGTATGGAGTTCCCTTGGGTGCCAGGCGCAGCCCGAAGCGGTCGGCCACCCTCTCGATGGCGGTGTTGCCGGGAAGGACGAACTCGGCGCCTCGCTCCACGATGCCGGAGGCGAAGGGCACCGACCAGACCCTGCCGCCGACGCGGTCACGGGCTTCAAGCACGGTCACATCGACGCCGGCGTGGTGCAGGGCATCCGCCGCCGCCAGTCCCGCCAACCCCGCGCCCGCCACGACGACACCGGCCATTGGTCGCAGCTCGTCAGGCCGCGGCGCGGCGGCGCCACGGCAGGCGCAAGCGGCGACGGTCGCGCAGGATGCGCTTCGCTGCGTTGTGCCCGGCGGCGGCCATCACGCCGCCGCCCGGGTGGGTGCCCGCACCGCACAGGTATAGGCCCTCCACCGGAGTCGCGTACTGCGCCAGGAGGGGGGAGGGGCGCATGAAGGCCATCTGGTCGAGGCCCTGCTCGCCCTGGAAGATCGAGCCGTCGACCAGGCCAAAGATGCGCTCCAGGTCCGGTGGCGCGAGGACCTCCCGCTCCTCGATCGCGCCCGGGATATTGGGCGCGTAGCGGCCCAAGTGCTCGATGCACGCGTCCGCGTAGCGGTCGCGCGCGTCGCCCTCCCAGGCGTCCTCGCCCGGAGGGCCGTACTGAGTGAACATCGTCATCACCCAGCGATTGTCGTCGGTGAGGCTCGAGTCGATCGCCGAGGGCAGCTCAGCCTCCACGTACGGTTGGACGGCCGGGCGGCCGGCGAGCGCGTCCTGCCAGGCCCGCTCGAGGTAGGAGACGGACGGGCAGAGGTTGACGCCGGTGCGCTCGAGCATCTGCTGTTGCTCGGCCGTCACGCCCTCGTAGCGGGGCGGCTCCGAGAGCACCATGTTGATCTTCACCGAGCCGCCGCGGGTCCGGTAGCGGCGCATGTCCTCTGCCACCTCGTCCGGGAAGTGCTCGCCGCCGGCGAGGTCGAGGATCGTCGTCTTCGGATGGGCGCCGGAGGCGACGATCGGGGCCCGGAGCTCCGATCCGTCCGCCAGCGTCACGCCGGTCGCGCGGCCGTTGCGGACGTCGATCGAGGCGACCTCGGCGTCGGTGCGGATCTGGGCGCCCGCCGCCTCCGCCGAGCGGGCGATCGCCATGGAGATCGCGCCCATGCCCCCGATCACCTGGCCCCAGCCGCCCGAGATCCCGTCGATCTCGCCGAGGGCGTGGTGGAGCAGGTTGTAGGCGGTGCCCGGCGTGTGCGGCCCGGCCCAGACGCCGACGACGGCGGTGGAGGCGACCGAGCCCTTGATCCCCGGCGTCTCGAACCAGTCGTCGAGCAGGTCGGCGACCGACATCGTGAACAGCCGGACCAGGTCGTGGACGTCGCGACGCGACATCCCCGCGGCCCTCGCGCCCTCGCGCACGAGCGCGGCGAGGTCGGCCGGGTGGCGCGAGCCGAGCGCGGGCGGCTCGCGCAGCATCATCGGGCGCAGGAACGAGGCGGCGCGGTCCAGGAGGTCCTCCAATCCGGGGTATGCCCCCGCGTCGCGCTCCGAGAACCGCGCGATCGAGGCGGCGGTCTTCGCCGGCTCGTTATGGAAGAAGATCGGCCCGTCCTGGGTGAGGGCGGCGTAGGCGGGATCGAGGGGTACGGCGCGATAGCCGTAGTCGCGCAGGCGCAGGTCGTCGATCACGCGCGGCTGGAGCATTGAGACCACGTAGGAGGCGCGCGAGACCCGGGCCCCGGGCCAGACCTCCTCGGTGACGCAGGCGCCGCCGAGCAGCGGCCGGCGCTCGAGGACGACCACGCGGAGTCCGGCACGGGCGAGGTATGCGGCCGCGGTCAGCCCGTTGTGCCCGCCGCCGACCACGATCGCGTCGTATGAACCGGAACCGCCGGCGGGCGCGCGGGACGTCGCGGGCGGGGAGGTGACGGTCGTGGCCTCGATTCGCGGCACCCTAGCACTTCGTACGGTTGACTACAAGATCACGACCATCCCGGAGATTCGCCGCTACCGGCGGCGGGCGACCGCGTCGAGTGCGACGGCGCCCTGGTGGTGAACGGCGACCGGGTTGAGCTCGATCAGGTCCAGCTCCCACTCGAGTAGCAGGCCCCCCACGCGGGAGGCGAGAGATGCCGCGGCTTCGACGTCCATCCTCGGCCCCCCGCGGGCCCCGGTGAGCAATCCCGCGCCGCGCAGCGACAGGATCGCGGCCCTGCACCGCGCGGCGTCCGCCGAGAGCGGGATCACGGCCACGTCGTCCAGAGTCTCGACCCACGTTCCACCGAGGCCGATGACCACCGCGGGCACGACGCCGCCTGAGCTCGCCGCGACGAGCAGCTCGACCGCCGGCGGCTCCATTGTCTCGATCAGCACGCGTCCGTCTACGGCCGCCGGCGACGAGACGAGCTCGCGGTAGGCGGCGCGCGCTTCGGCGGGCATCACGTCCAGCCGGATGCCCTGCGCGTCGCTCTTGTGTCGCAGTCCCGGCGCAACGAGCTTCATGGCCGTCGGGCCGCCGATGGCAGCGGTAAAGGCCGCGCACTCGTCCTCGGTGCGCACGAGCTTGCCCGGCGGCACGGGAATGCCCGCACCTTGCAGGAGCTCCTTGGCCTGGACCTCGTCGAGCCAGCCGTCGTCTCCACGCCGCGGCCCGGGTGCGGCGCGCGCGACCGCCGCGATAGCGCGCAGCCGATCGGGATCGCCCGTAGGCGCGCGTAGCGCGCGGACGCACCCGAGCGCCGTCCGCATCCCGGCGACCACCGGGACGCCATGCATGGCGAGCTCGCTCGTGGCCTCGCCATCCATCAGATCCGGCAGTGTCGACGCGACGAGCGTAGCGGCGTCCGTCTGCGCTGCGCCGGCGACGATGCCGGCCCGAACCGCCGCCCACTCGGCCGCGGCCTCCGGCGCGAGTCCCTGCGGATGGTCGTAGAGGACCAGTATCTGGTCGATCCCCGGATCCCCGCCAACGGTCGTGATGATTCGCCGCAGCCGATCGGTGTCGCCCCAGATCATCGCCGTGTAGTCGAGTGGGTTGGCCACGGTGGCGGCTTCCGGCAACAGCTCCATGAGCGCGGCCTCCGTCTCTCCCGAAAGCTTCGGAAGCTCGAGGCCTACCCGCGCGGCTTCGTCGGCCGCGATTCCCGAATCGCCCCCCGAGCACGTCAGTACCGCGAGGCCGCCTTCACCCCGCGGGCGGGCACGTGGCTCGGCCAGCACCCGGGCGAGCTCGAGCAGCTCGTGGACATCGCGCGCCCAGGCACCGCCCGCCTCCTCCACCAGTGCCCGGAACACCCGCTGGTCCCCCGCGACCGCTCCGGTGTGCGCTGACGCCGCCTTCGCCCCGGCCGCCGACTCGCCGACTTTCAGCACCGCCACTCCGACGCCTCGCTCCGCGCACGCTGCCAGCGACTCCGCGAGGTCGGCGCCGTCGCCGTCCTCCTCGAGAAACATCGCCACGCTCCCTACGCCGTCCAGCTCGGCGATCGCCCGCAGCCATTGGCTTGCGTCGACGGTCGCCTGATTTCCGGTCGAAACGACCGTGTGGTAGCGGATCCCGCGCCGCGAGCCGAGCGCGTTGACGGCGAGGTTGCCGCTTTGCGAGATCAGCGCCACGGCCCCCGGCTCGAGAGGAGCGACGGAGTCACCCCACATCGGGGCTTTGGAGTTCACCGCGACGATGCCGTTCCCGTTCGGCCCGCAGACGGGCAGCGTGGCGGCCGCAGCGCGAAGCTCTCGCTCGAGCCCCCGGCCCTCCGGGACCTCGCCGAACCCAGCGGAGATCACCACAGCGCCGCCGCACCCGCGAGCAGTTGCCTCGGCGACCACCGCGGGTACCCCCTGGGCGGGGATCGCAACGACCACCGCATCCACCGGGCCGGGGAGGTCGGTCACCGACGGGACACACGGCCGCCCGTGCACCTCGTCGCGGCGCGGGTTCACTCCCCAGACTTCGCCCTCGAAGCCCGCGCGCCCGAGGTTGCGCAACACGATGTCCGCGTAGGAGCCTGGGCGGTCGTTGGCGCCGACCACGGCGATCGACCGCGGCTTCAGGAGAGGGGTGAGGTCGGGAGTGGACGCTTCCTCGTTCAACGGCTAGTGCAGCATGCGCTCCACGCCGCGCCGCTCCAGGCCCCGCGCGACGATCAGGCGCTGGATCTCGCTGGTCCCCTCCCAGATTCGATCGACCCGCAGCTCGCGCAGCATTCGCTCGGCGACGTTCGAGCGCCGGTAACCGCGCCCGCCGAACGCCTGGACGCACCGGTCGGCGCACCGCCACGCCGCCTCGCTCGTGAACAGTTTCGCCATCGACGCCTTGTGATGGACGACCTTCGGGTCCGCGCCGGCATCGGCGAGGCTTGCGACCGTTAGCGTGAGTAGTCGGCCGGCGGCGGCGTCGGCGGCGGAGTCGGCCAGCGGGAACGAGACCCCCTGGTGATCGAAGATGCGTGCGCCTCCCTGCTCGCGTGCGACCGCCCATCCGACCGTCTCGTCGAGAAGCCTCCACATTGCCCCGCCGCATCGCGCGGCGATCCCGAGGCGCTCCTCGGTGAACCACGAGCGCTGAAGCTCCTCACCTGCGCCCACACCGCCGATGACATCGTCGGCCGACAGCTCCACATTCCTGAAGCTGACCGTCGGATGGCCCTCCGGATAGTTGTGCGTGTAGGCCGGGTCATCGGCGATCTCCACGCCCGGCCGGTCGCGATCGACCACGAACAGGGTGGGAAGCCGCTCGGCGCTATCGATGACGTTCGCCATCACCACGTAGACCGAGGCGACGTCGCCGGCGGTCACGAACCACTTCTCGGCGTCCAGGCGAAAGCCATCGGAGGTTTGCTCTGCCGTGGCGGTGATCGCCGACGGATCGGAGCCGGCGTCGCGCTCGGTGACCGCGTAGGCGTCCTTGAGCTCCCCCCGCAGGGCGGGCCGCAGGTAACGATCGACCTGCTCCGGGCTGGCGTGCGCCCAGACGTTGTATGCGTTTGGCACGTGCCAGTGGAGCGCGTTCGTGGTCCGGCCGTACTGCTCCTCCACCAGCGCCCATTCGAGACGGGTCCATCCCTGGCCGCCGTGCTCGGGGGCGTGCATGCCGCCGTTCAGGCGGGCGTCGATCGCCTGGCGCTTGATGTCGTCGACGACGTCGTCGGGCAGCCGACCGCCTCGCTGCTCCGCCTCCTCCTCCAAGGGCATGAGCACGTTCTCCGCGAATCGCCTCGCGCGCTCGGCGATGTCGAGCGCCGCCTCGTCGAGGTCTGGCGGCACAGCGTCCGTCGCCGCCAGGGTGACCGGAGGGGACGACTTGACCTCCATCGCCATCGCAGACTAACATGCGATTGACTACAAGGTCAACGAACCGAGTTTGATCCCGGAAGGAGGCGGCGCTTGGCAGGCGAGACGCAGACGGCGCTCGAGTTGGATCGGAGTGACGTGGGGGCCACGCTCGAGCCGCTGGAGCGGGCCACGATGCTTCCCCCGCGGGCCTTCACCGATCCGGGCGTGTTCGAGTGGGAGCTGGAGCGGATCTTCCGTGGGTGGGTCTGCGCGGGGCACGCGTCCCGGGTCGCCGAACCCGGCGACTACCTCATGCGGGAGGTCGGTCCCGACAGCTTCGTGGTCATGGGCGGGCCAGACGGACGGCCGCGGGCGTTTCTCAACGTCTGCCGCCATCGCGGGGCGCGGCTCCTCTCGGACACCGAGGGAAGCGTGCGGCGACGGGTCGTGTGCCCGTATCACTCCTGGTCGTACGAGCTCGACGGCGAGCTGGCGAGCACGCGGCACATGGAGGGCACCGAGGACTTCGACCCGTCGTGCTGGGGACTGATCCCGGTTCGAGTTGCCGTCGTGGGCGGTCTCGTGATGGTGGACCTGAGCGGCGAGGCGCCCGACGTCGCGGAGCACGTCGGCGATCTGGCGGAGCACCTGGAGCGTTACCGCACCGAGGGGCTCAGCCGCGCCGGCGCGATCACCTACGACGTCGCCGCCAACTGGAAGGCGATCGGCGAGAACTACAGCGAATGCCTGCACTGCCCCGGTGTGCATCCGGAGCTAAACGCCCTGAGCCACTACCGCAGCGGCGAGCTGATCGAGGGGGCCGGCGCGTGGTGCGGCGGGTCGATGACTTTGCGCGACGGCGCCGGGACCATGGCTCGCGAAGGTGGCGCCGGGAACGGCCGCCCGCCCATCCAGGGCATCGAGGGGAATGAGCTCGGCTCGGTCCTCTACTTCGCTCTGTTCCCGAACGCGCTCGTGTCGCTGCATCCCGACTACGTGATGCTCCACACCCTCTGGCCTCGCGCGGCCGACCGCACGGAGGTCATCTGCGAATGGTTCTTCGAGCCGTCGACGATCGCCGCCGAGGGCTTCGACCCCTCCGACGCGATCGAGTTCTGGGACCAGGTCAATCGCGAGGACTGGCACGTGTGCGAGCTGACCCAGAAGGGCGTGCGGACGCGGGGCTACGTCCCGGGCCGCTATTCCACCGAGGAGGTGGACGTGCACGAGTTCGATCGCATGGTCGCCGAGCGCTACATGGAGGCGCTGCGCGAGCCCCGTGAGGTTGTGAGATGAGGTGCTTTAGCACCGACAATCTCGTGCGGACGCCTTCGGCGTCCTTACCTGCTGCTTTCGGGGCTAAAGCCCCTCACCACCAGACCCGCATGTCAGGCAGCGAAGCCGCCGCAGGAGATTTGGCGTGAGCGGGCCGTTCGACGCGAACCCTGTGGCGGCAAAGCTCGGCGAGCTCGGGCTGCCCGAGCCGGTTGCCGACATGGCCTCCCGCAGCTGGGACGCGGTCGTGGTCGGCGGCGGCCACAACGGGCTCACCGCGGCCGCCTATCTGGCGCGTGCGGGTCGCAGCGTGCTGGTCCTGGAGCGGCGCGAGCGACTCGGCGGCGCCTGCACGCTGGAGCGGCCGTTCAGCGACGAGGGCTACGTGATCAGCCCGTGCGCGTACGTCGTCGGGCTGCTCGACGACTCAGTCATCCGCGAGCTGGAGCTCGAGCGCCGAGGCCTCCGCTAC
>VAYL01000152.1:0-2026 GCA_005884305.1 Actinomycetota bacterium | reverse complement strand
CTGACCCCAACCTCTGGGTGCCGTTCGAGGACGGCACCTCGTTCGGGCAGTGGCTCGACGATTCGAAGACCCAGTCCAACCTCGAGGATCTGGGCCTCTCCAAGCGCGACATCGACGGTTACTGGGCGTACGAGGAGCTGTTCGACCGGGCGCGTCGACTGCTGCGCAAGGGCGAGCGCGACACCTGGGTCGGGGATTCGCCAACTCGCGGCGAGATCGAGGAGCTCCTGGGCGGCGATAAGGCGATGATCGATCTCCTCTTCGAGGCCTCCATCGCGGACGTTCTCGATGACCACATCTCCGATGAGCGCGTGAAGACCGCCCTGTTCGGCCAGGGGATCATCGGGACGTGGGGGGGTCCGCGCGAGCCCGGGACGGCGTCGATCAAGCTCATGCACTACCAGGGCGACTTGACCGGCGAGGGACCGCTCTGGGGCTACGTTGAGGGCGGGATGGGCATGGTGAGCTTCGCGATCGCCGACGCGGCGCGCGAGGCCGGAGCGGTGCTCGCATGCGGCGTGCCCGTCTCGGAGATCGTGCCGGGGGAAGGTGTGAGGCTCGAGGACGGGACGTTCATACGGGCCGGGACCGTGGTGTGCAACGCGGACCCGAAGCGCATGCTGTCGATGCTGGACGGTCACGAGATCGACGCCTCGTTCCGCGACCGGCTCGAGCGCTGGAAGGTGCGCAGCCCAGTCGTCAAGTTCAACGCCGCCCTCGAGCGCCTTCCGGATTGGGCGGCGGCTCCGGGCGAGACATGGCCGGCTCGGGCGACGATCGACCTCACCGGGACGATGGACGACGCGCAGCGCGCGTTCGAATCCTGCGATCGCGGGGAGCCGGCGGTCGCGTTCGGCGAGATCTACATCCAGACGGGCTATGACCCCAGCCCTGCCCCCGACGGCAAGCACCTCCTGAGCGTGTTCGGACAGTACGCGCCGTACACGCTCTCCGCAGGCGATTGGGATTCCCGCCGGGACGACGTCGCTCGCCAATTCATCGACCTCATCGACCGGTTCGCGCCGGGGTTCGAGGACTGCCTCGCCGATTACGAGGTCCTCGGCCCGCCCGATATCGAGTCCCGGATCGGGCTGACCGGCGGCAACATCTTCCAGGGCGAGGTGACGCCCGACCAGATGTGGGAGGGGCGACTCGCCCCCCGTACGCCCGTGCCGGGTCTCTACATGTGCGGGGCCGCCACGCACCCCGCGGGAAGCGTCATTGCCCTCAACGGGCGCAACGCGGCCGCTGCGGTTCTCGCCGACGCCGGAGTCGTCCTCGCGGCAGCCTAGCTTCTGGCGCGATGGCCGCGGACGTCGAAGCGAGGCCGCAGAACGCTCCGGAGCGCATCCTTGACGCCGCCTGCGACCTGATCGCGGCCGACGGCATCGACGAGGTGCGAATCGCGAGGGTCGCCCAGCGAGCCGGCGCTTCCACCGCGCTCGTCCACCACTACTTCTCCACTCGTGAGGAGCTCCTCGAGCAGGCCCTGATCCATTCGTTCGAGCAGGCCGGCGATGAGCGCTTCCAGCGCCCGCCCGATTCCAAGGAGACCGCAACCGAGGCGCTCGCGCGCGGCATCGCCGAGTCGCTGCCGTTCCCCGGCCCCCAGGAGCGCGAATGGGTCCTGTGGGTCGAGTTGTGGCTGCGCGCTGTGCGCGAGCCGGCGCTGCGAGGTGTCGCGGCGCGCCTCTACGGCCGCTACCGCGACTGGCTGGCGGGCCTCATCCGGGCCGGGATCGAGAGCGGTGAGTTCTCCGCCGACGCGGATCCCAAGGCCCTTGCCGACCTGGCGATGGCGCTGCTCGATGGGGCCGGCGTCCGAGCGCTGATCAGCGATCCCGCGATGGATGTGGACGCCGCCCGACGCCTCGTCGCGGAGCGGCTCGGGGCGGAGCTCGGGCTCGAGTCGAAGTCGCTTCTTTGAGCCGCCCGGAATCCCGCTTGTCATTCGGGCGGGATAGGTGTAACTTGAACGACCGCTCAGCTTTGCGAGGAGGGCTGGTGCACAGGGCGTACGGCCGGT
>VAYL01000188.1:4962-5349 GCA_005884305.1 Actinomycetota bacterium | reverse complement strand
CGCGCTGCGGGGTTAGCGCATGACCGTCGCGCCACTAGCGATTGCCGTCCCGCTGCTCGCGGCGGGGCTGATGACCGCTGTCTCCGGGCGTGTGAACCGGGCGGTCGCCGAGGTGATCGCGCTGGCCGCGGCGGTTGCGACCGTGACGTTCTGCGCGATCCTGCTCGTCCAGACGGCGTCGGGCGCCGAGGTGTACTGGTTCGGAGGCTGGGAGATGCACCGCGGGATCGCGGTGGGCATCGCGTTCGTGGTCGATGCGTTCGGTGCGGGATTGGCGACGCTGTGCGGGGTGCTGATGGTGGCGGCCTTGGTGCTGATGTGGCGCTACCGGGACACCGACCCGCCGCACTTCCAGGTCCTGATGCTGCTCTTCCTCGCCGGCATGGT
>VAYL01000188.1:0-4749 GCA_005884305.1 Actinomycetota bacterium | reverse complement strand
GCATGCGCTGGCGGCGGGGCCCTCGGACGGGCTCGTGGTGATGGCGTTCTGCCTACTGGCGGCGGGGTTCTTCGTGAAGGCGGCTGTGGTTCCGTTTCACTTCTGGCTCGCCGACGCCTACGCCGTGGCGCCGACGCCGGTCTGCCTGCTGTTCGCCGGCGCGATGAGCGAACTGGGGATCTATGCGGTCGGGCGGATCTGGTTCGACGGCTTCGCTGACGCGATGGTGGTCCACAGCGACGGGCTTCGCACCATGCTGATCCTTGCGGGGTCTCTGACCGCGCTCGTCGGCGCGGTGATGTGCGTGCTCCAGGACCACCTCAAGCGCCTGCTCGCGTTCGCCACGATCTCCTACGTCGGCGTGTTTCTCATCGGGCTCGGGCTTCTGAGCTCCGACGGGGTTGCCGGTGCGGCCGTCTACATCGTCGCGGACGGCTTCGGCAAGGCGGCGCTGTTCGCCGCCGCGGGCATCGTGCAGCACCGCCGCCGTCACGTCTCGCTGCGGCAGCTTCGCTCGTTCGGCCGCGGGTTGCCGCTGGCGGGCGCCGTGTGGGCGCTCGGGGTGCTCTCGTTCGCGGCGCTCCCGCCGTTCGGCACCTTCTTCGGGAAGTCACTACTCGAGGACGGCCTGACGAAGGAGGGCTACGGGTGGGGGATCGCGGCGCTCATCGTCAGCTCGGCGCTCACGGCGGGCGCCGCAGTGCAGGGGCGATCTTCCTCGGGCTGGGCGAAGGTGGACCGCCGCAGGCGACGGAGGAGGAGACCGCGCCGGAGGAGGAGGCGCCACCGGAGCGGACGCCCGCCGTGATGTTCGTTCCCGCCGTACTGCTCGCCTTGGCCGCGCTGGCGGTAGGGCTTGTGCCGGGGATGGTCGAAGCGTTCGAGGGCGCCGCGGTGCAGTTCGCGAACGGCTCCTCCTACGCGGCCGCCGTTCTGCACGGGGGCAACGCGCCCCCAATCGAGGCCGGCCCGGCGTACTCGGCGCCCGCGAGCGCGTACCTCTACTCGGCGCTGACGCTGGTGGGGGCGCTGGCGGTCGCTGCGGTGATGCTCTTCGGATACCGGACCCCGCGCGCCGCTTCGCGGCGACTGAGCGCGGTGGCCGCGCGGGCCGTCGCTCCGCTGCGAGCGGTCCACAGCGGGCACATCGGCGACTACGTGGCGTGGCTAGTGGTTGGCGTCGCGCTGCTGGGAGGGTCGTTCGCGATCGCGCTTCAGTGACATCCTCTGCGGCGGCTTCGCCGCCTGACACGCCAGTTTCGGTGCTAAAGCACCTCATGACAAACTCTTTGCGTGTCCGAGCTTCACGTCCTTCGGGTCTTCTGCGGGGACGACGGGAGCTGGGGCAATCTCTTTCTCGACGGCGGGGCGATTCCCGAGGCGGAACGGCAGGCCGTCGCGGCGGATCTCGGCTTCAGCGAGACCGTGTTCGTCGACGACCCTGAGAGCGGTGAGATCCGGGTGTTCACCCCGGCCGTCGAGATCCCATTCGCCGGCCATCCCATGGTCGGCACCGCGTGGCTCCTCGACCGGGAGCGGGGCGGCATCTCGATGCTGCGGCCACCGGCCGGCGAGGTCCCGGTGCGTGTCACCGACGATTGGACCTACGCGGCCGGCCACCCAGACTGGACGCCGCCGTTTGAGTTCGTCGAGCTCGACTCGCCGGCCGAGGTCGAGGCGTTGGACGGCTCGCCGCGGAGCGATGTCGAGATCGGGATGTGGGCGTGGATCGACGAGGAGGTGGGGGTGCTCCGCGAGCGCGTGTTCGCCGAGCCGTTCGGGATTCCGGAGGACGAGGCAACGGGCGCCGCGGCGATCGCCCTGACGGCGCGACTCGGCCGCGCACTGGACATCCGCCAGGGCCAAGGATCTCGAATCGTCACGCGCCCGATGGACGACGGGATGGTGGAGATCGCCGGCCGCGTCGTGCTCGGCGAGGTGCAGGAGTACGCGCTGGCCCCACCGGATTGAGAAGCATTGACGGGGTTAAGGGGGCTATAGGGCACCTAACCCCGTCAATGCGACTCGCAGCACGCAACAGCGTCGCCCGTAACATCACCAGCGCCCCCGTAGCGTAATCGGTCAACGCGTCGGCCTTTTAAGCCGGAAGATCCCGGTTCGAGTCCGGGCGGGGGCATCGGCTCGACGCGCCGCGCCTACCATGAGCTCGCCATGGCGGGCCGCAAGAAAGTCTCGGAATACGAGTGCAAGCGCTCGTTCGACAGGACGCCCGAGCCGCGGGGCCGCAAGCGAAAGAAGGCCGCGAAGGGCAACCGCTTCGTGATCCAGGAGCACCACGCCCGCCGGCTCCACTGGGACCTGCGGCTGGAGCACGACGGAACGCTCGTCTCGTTCGCGCTCCCGCGCGGCGTCCCGCAGGACCCCAAGCAGAACCGCCTGGCGGTCCACACCGAGGACCACCCGCTCGAGTACCTCGAGTTCGAGGGCGACATCCCCAAGGGCCAGTACGGCGCCGGCAAGATGCGGATCTGGGACCGCGGGACCTTCGAGGCCGAGAAGTTCCGCGAGAACGAGGTCATCGCGGTCTTCGACGGTGAGCAGATGAAGGGCAAGTACGCGCTCTTCCAGACGAACGGCGACAACTGGATGATCCACCGGATGGATCCGCCCGCGGATCCAGATCGCCAGCCGATGCCCGAGCATCTGCGGCCGATGGCGGCGCTGCTGTCGACCGACATCCCGAGGGACGACGAGAACTGGGGCTACGAGATCAAGTGGGACGGCATCCGCGCGATCGCCTACTGCGAGACCGGGCGCCTGCGCCTGGAGAGCCGCACCCTTCGCGACATCACCCCCACGTATCCCGAGCTGCGGCCCCTCGCCGCCGAGCTCGGCTCACGCGACGCGGTTCTCGACGGCGAGATCGTGGCCTTCGACGATGAAGGCAACCCCAGCTTCGAGCGCCTGCAGGGCCGCATGAACCTCGCCTCCGACGCCGCCGTCCGCCGGCGCATGGGCGACTGCCCGGTCACCTACCTCGTCTTCGACGTGCTCTACCTCGAGGGTCGCACGCTGATGGACCTCCCGTACACCGAGCGCCGCGAGCGCCTGGAGGACATGGGCCTCAACGGCCCGAATTGGCAGACCCCCACCTACCACCAAGGCGACGGCAAGAGCCTTCTCGATCTGACGCGCCAGCGCGGCCTGGAGGGCCTGGTCGCGAAGCGACTCGACAGCCGCTATCTACCGGGCCGGCGCACCCGCGCCTGGCTCAAGGTGAAGAACCTCATGGGCCAGGAGTTCGTGATCGGCGGCTGGCTTCCGGGGCAGGGCCGCCGCGCCGGCACCCTCGGCGCGCTGCTGGTCGGCTACCACGAGGATGAGGACGGCAAGCCCGCCCTCCGCTACGCCGGACGCGTCGGCACCGGATTCTCCGACGAGGAGCTCGACCGCCTCTCCGGGATGCTCGAGCCACTGCGGGCCGAGAAGAGCCCGTTCACCGGCCGCCAGCCCCCGCGCGAGTCGGTGTTCGTGGAGCCCGAGCTCGTCGCCGAGGTCGCCTTCCGAGAGTGGACGAGGGCGCGAACGCTGCGCGCCCCCGTGTACAAGGGCCTGCGGCCAGACAAGAAGCCCGAGGAGGTCGTCTTCGAGCAGGCCCAGCCCCCGCCGTAGCGCGCCCGGGCTCTCGCAGGGTCGGCGCCGCTCAGCGGCCGCCGATGATGTTGGCCTTCTGGGCCGCGAACTCCTCGTCGGTGAGGGCGCCGGCCGCGTGCAGCTGGGCGAGCTGAGCGAGCTGCGCCGTCGAGTCCGCCGCCGCCCGCTGGCCGAACCCCTGCGTGACCTGCTCGCAGCGCGCCGCGGCGATCACCGAGTCGTTGAGCACCTGCGACGCGACCATCGGCGCCTGCTCGTTCACCTGCTCGGCGGTCAACGAACCCATTTCCAACCTCCTTGTGGACTCCTGCCGCGCCTCATGCAGCGGCCGTCGATCCTAACCCGAAACCGGGCAGGGGTAAGCGAATTGATAGGCGCGTCCACGATTCCCAGCCTCATCGACCGCCCACATCGACACCGGCGAGAGGCGCCGCGGAAGCTCCAGCTTCTGCGTCTTGCCGGCGGCGACCGTCGCCGGGAAACTCCGCGCCTTGGGATGGCGATGACGCTTGCAGGGATTGCGCACGAGCGCCACCCGGTAGTGATCCACCTTGCCGTCGTACCAGTCGTCGCCGGGCGCCTTGAACGAGACACGATGGTGGAGGCTTCTCACCCTGCGCAGGACCCGTACATGCCGGTGTTGCGCTCGTCGTGGCGCACGCTCCACCACTGATCGTTCGTATCCGCCCTGCCCTTGGTGTTCCAGACCATCAGGTAGCCCTCGCGCGTCGCGGCCGCCACCTCGTTGGTTCCGTTGCCGTCCAGGTCCCCCACCGACGGCCCGAACACGACCCATCCGGTTGTGAACTTCGGGAATCCCGGCGCCTGCGTGCCCGTTGACGTGAACGCGTGGAGGGCCGAGCTGTCGCCGCCCTGGATCACCTCCGGCCGCCCATCGCCGGTGACGTCGGCGACCACGGGCTCTCCCAGGAAGTCGAGCCCCTGTGCCTTGGTGGGGAATCCCGGCAGCGGGTTCAGGGAGGCGGCGCCGTACGCGCGCATGTAGCTGTTGATCGGGGTACCGCTGCCGGCCAGCAGCAGCGCCCCGACCACCGACGCGGAGCCCGACCCCGGCTCCACATAGGCGAGCGACCCACCCGGGCCGAACGACGCGAACGCCCCGGCGGTCGCGAA
>VAYL01000185.1 GCA_005884305.1 Actinomycetota bacterium | reverse complement strand
CATCGGCGCCGAGGAGCGACTGTTCCTCACCGACTTCCGCTACACGGAGCGGTCGGAACGCGAGGTGGCGCCGGACTTCGAGCGCGTGGTGATCGAGCGCGGCCTGATCTCCGACGCCGCCAAGCGCCTGCACGGCCGGGTGGGCTTCGACGACGCGCACACGAGCGTCAAGAACCTAGGCAAGCTCACCGAGTTCGCGCCGGAGGGCGTCGAGCTGGTGGCCGCGAGCGGCCTTGTGGAGCGCCTTCGCCGTCACAAGGACGAGGCCGAGCTGGCCGCGATCGCCGAGGCCGCGCGCGTCGCCGACGAGGTCTATGAGTGGATGTTCGGCCAGAACCTGGTGGGGCGGACCGAGCGCGACGTCATGCTCGCGGCGCACCAGCGCATGCGGGAGGTGGGGGCGGAGGATCCGTCGTTCCCCGCGATCGTCGCCGCCGGGGAGAACAGCGCCCTGCCGCACCACGAGTCATCGGAGCGCGAGATCCGCGCGGGTGAATTCCTCCTCATCGACATGGGAGCGATCGTCGACGGCTACTGCTCGGACTGCACGCGCACGGTCGCGACCGGCGAGCTCGACGACGATGCGCGCGCGGTGTACGAGGTGGTCCGCGCCGCGCAGGAGAAGGCGGTCGAGGCGATCACGGCCGGACTGTCGGGCCCGGCGGGCGATGCGGTGGCGCGCGACGAGATCATCGCCGCCGGCTTCGGCGACGAGTTCGGCCACGGCCTTGGTCACGGGGTGGGGATCGACGTCCACGAGGCGCCGCGCCTCTCCAAGCGATCGGAGGACACGCTCGAGCCGGGTGACGTCGTGACGGTGGAGCCCGGCGTCTATCTACCGGGCCGCTTCGGCGTACGGATCGAGGACCTGGTGACGGTGACCGACAACGGCGTGCGCAACCTGAGCGGGGTGCCCAAGGAGCTGCGCGTTATCGGCTGACGCCTAGCGCGTCAGGTCGAGGTCCGGCTCGAGCGCCAGCGCGAACGCCGCCAGCAGCTCGATCGTCGCCTCCACGTCCTCCAGGTCCACCATCTCGACCGGCGAGTGCATGTAGCGGAGCGGTAGCGAGACCAGGCCGGCGGGGATGCCGGCTCGGGCGATCTGGATCGCGTCGGCGTCGGTGTGGGTGTCGCGGCCTGACGCCTCGATCGTGTACGGGATGTCGTTTTGCTCCGCCGCCTCGACGAGCATTTCGAAGATTCGCGGGTCGAGGATCGCGCCGCGGCCGATCACGGGGCCCGAGCCGAGGTGGTGGCGGCCCTGTTCTTTCTCCTCGATGCCGGGCGCGTCGGTCGCATGGGTGACGTCCACGGCGATCGCGAGGTCCGGCTGAAGGGAGAAGGAAGTGGTGACCGCTCCCTTGGAGCCGATCTCCTCCTGGACTGCGGCCACCGCCGCCATCTGGCCCCTCAACCCGCCGCTCTTCTCGACCCGGCGAAGCGCCTCCAGCGCGACGTAGACGCCGAGGCGGTTGTCCATGGAGCGGGAGATCACTCGCCTGCCGTCGAGCGGCAGCGGGTCGGCGTCGATCACGGCGGCATCGCCGATCCGCACGCGCTCGAGAGCGGCGTCGCCGTCCGCCGCGCCGATGTCGATGTGCATATCGCGGAGCTCCACGACCTTCTTCCGTGCTTCGTCGCGGAGCAGGTGGATCGGCTTGCGGCCGATCACACCGATAACGGGCCCGGCCTTGGTCTGGATCCGCACGCGCTGGCCCAGCAGGATCTGCGAGTCCCAGCCGCCGATCGGCGCGAAGTAAAGAAAGCCCTTGTCATCGACGTGGGTGATGACCAAGCCGATCTCGTCGATGTGGCCGACGATGGCCACCAGCGGGCGTGCGTCATCGCCGCCGATCCGTGCCACGGACGAACCGAGGGAATCGCTCGTCACGGTCGCGAAAGACGCGGCGTCGCGCCAGACATCGTTCGCGGGCCCCTCGTAGCCAGACGGCCCGGGTGCACCGAGCAGGTCACGTAGGAGTTGTGGCGCCTCGCTCACGTAGCCCAGTATGCACGGCGCGCCGCGGCCGCCGTCACTCGATCGACAGTTCGAAACCAGCCGCGCCCGCTCCTGACGGGTGCCGGGGCTGGTTTCTCACCCGTTCGCCGTCGGGGCTTGCTTGCCGGTCTGGGCCACGCGCTCGATGAGATCGGCCGCCTTCACGTTTCCGGGATTCGCCTGCAGGCGCCGCGATGTCTCGGC
>VAYL01000151.1:394-21500 GCA_005884305.1 Actinomycetota bacterium | reverse complement strand
GAGCGCACGGACCGCGTGGACGCCCTGCGGGCCGCCGCAGGCCTCGCCGCCTCCGACGAGGCCGGGGTCGAGGCGGGCGTTTCGAGCTAAGCATGGGCGCCGGAGTGGCGCCCACGGCTCAGGGCAAGCAGGGGAGGATCCGGCGCTGATCACATCGAGTGAGTGGCTGCCAACGTTATGCGTAGTGAATCCCTCACTCGATCGATCGAGTGTGGGAATGAGCCGCATATATCGGCCAAATCACTCACTCGATGCGTTTGGGGGAACTTGCGCACTGGACCCTCCCTCGTTGCCCGGAACTACGCTCGCATCGACGCCTTAAGTAGTGAGGTTCGCGCCGCCGGCGCCTACGGCTGGGGCGGCTGCTGCTGCTGCGTGGCCTGCGTCGCCGGCTGGTCACCCAGGCCAGTCGGCGACGCAGCATGTGTGGCTCGATCAACGCGCTCGACAACCTCGGCGGGGTCGGCCACACCGGCGAAGACGAAGTTGTAGTCGTCGCCCGCGGCGGTGTCGAAGTCGACATCGCCCACCTGGAGGATCCGCTCGAGCAGCGACTGGTTGTAGTTCACGTTCTGCACTCGCTCCAGCCGCGTCTCCTGGATGTCGCGGGCGATGATGCCCCGCTGGATGTGAAGGCGGCGGGTAGTGATCGTGTAGTGCGTCGTGATGCGCTTGATGAGTCCCGCCAGGACCACGAGCGCCACACCGACGATCGCGACGATCACCACCAAGCCGGTGTCGGTGTCGCCGTTGGCGATGTTGGTGACGACGCCGACCAGGAAGGCGATCACCAGGACCACCAGGAGCCCCTTGATGTAGAAGCTGAGGATCGAGCGCCAGGAGGGGTGGCCCTGGAACATGATCTGCTCGCCGGGGGCGAGGCGCGGCACCATGGCGGAAGCATAAGTCGTGGCGGCCCTTCGAGGGGGCCGCCGGGGCGACCACTAGCTTGATCTGCATACATGGCCATCGCCAAGGTCGAGCCCCTCCTCACCACGCGCGCGTTGCGCGGGCCGTTCGATTACCGGCTGCCGGCGAGCCTCGGCGACGTCGGCGTCGGCTCGGTGCTGCGCATCCCCTTCGGCAGGCAGCGAATCCTGGGCGTGGTGGTCGACGTGGCCGAGACCAGCGACCTGCCGCCCGAGCGGCTGGCCGAACCGCTTGAGGCGCTCGAGGCCGGCGCGACGCCCGAGATGGTGCGGCTGGGCCTCTGGGTCGCGCACGAGTACTGCTCCACGCCCGCCCGCGGGCTGGAGCTCGTCCTGCCACCGGGCACGGGGCGCAGTGGTCGCGGCCCGGGTCCCCGCTTCGAGCTGTCCGCGAGCCTGACCCCGCCGGGCCGCGAGGCGCTCGCCGGCGGCGTCCGGCTCGGCCCCGTCCAGCGCGCGGGGCTCGAAGCGCTTTCCGGCGACGGCGAGCTCGCCGCCGCGGAGCTTCAGCAGGTCGGCGTCGATACGCGGGCGCTCCGGCGTCTTGAGGCGCGCGGGTTCATCGAGCTTCACCGAACGGAGCGAGCCCGGCGCCCGGCAATCGTCGATGTCGGCGCTCGCTCACCGAGGCCCGAGCTGACCTGGGACCAGAAGGTCGCGCTCGTCCGGATCGTGACTGGGATGGATGGGCACGATGGCCGCGAGCTCCTGCTCCACGGCGTGACGGGCTCCGGCAAGACCGAGGTGTACCTCGCGGCGGCGCAGGCGGCGCTGGAGCGCGCCCGGGGCGCGATCGTCCTGGTGCCGGAGATCGCGCTCGCCCCGCAGACGGTCTCCCGCTTTGCGGCGCGCTTCGGCGACCGCGTGGCACTGCTTCACTCGCGTCTCACGGCCGGGGAGCGGCGTGACGAGTGGGAGCGGTTGCGGTCCGGGGAGGCGCGAGTGTGCGTGGGGCCGCGATCGGCGGTGTTCGCGCCGATGCGGGACCTGGGACTCATCATCGTCGACGAGGAGCACGACTCCTCCTACAAGCAGGAGGGCGACCCCCGTTACGACGCGCGGGAGGTGGCCGCCCGCCGCGCTGAGCAGGCGGGCGCCGTCCTCGTGTGCGGCAGCGCGACCCCGCGGCCGGAGAGCTGGGAGCGCATGCCCCGCTCCGACCTGCCCGAGCGGGCCGACGGCGCCCCCCTGCCCCCGGTGGAGGTGCTCGACATGAGAATCGGCTCGGGCCGCGAGGGGCCGCTTCACCGGCGGACGATCGAGGCGCTCACCGAGGTCCGCGCTACGGGCGGCAAGGCGATCGTGATGCTGAATCGCCGTGGGTGGTCGCCGCACCTGGACTGCCGCGCTTGCGGCCGGGCATGGGGCTGTCCCGAATGCGACGTCTCGCTGGTCGTTCACAGGCGCGATGAACGGCTTCGCTGCCATCACTGCGGTTACGCCGAGCCGCTTCCTTCCTCGTGTCCCGACTGCGGCTCGGTGACGCTTGCACGCCACGGCGCCGGGACGGAGCGCGTGGCCGAGCTGCTGGCCGAAGCGGTCGATCCGCTGCCCGTCTTCCGCCTGGACTCCGACAGCGCCGCACCGGCCGGCGCGCATCTCGAGATCCTGCGGCGCTTCGACACCTCCGATCAGGGCGTCCTCGTGGGCACGCAGATGGTGGGCAAGGGCCATGACTTCCCGGACGTCGTCCTGAGCGTCATCCTCGACGCCGACGCGACCCTGCGGTTCCCGGACTTTCGCTCCGAGGAGCGCACGTTCGCCCTCGTCGCCCAGCTCGCCGGTCGCAGCGGCCGGGGACAGCGTGGTGGCCGCGTTCTCGTCCAGACGCTCGCTCCGCAGGCGCCGGCGATTCGCCACGCGGCCGCGCACGACGCCGAGGGCTTTCTCACCTCCGAGCTCGAGCGCCGGCGCATCCTCGGCTACCCGCCGTTCTCGCACCTGATGCGTCTCGAGCTCACCGCGCCAGAGGCCGATCTGGCCGAGGCGGCCGCACAGTTGGCGCACGATCGGGTCCAGGGCCGGCTGCCGGCGGGCGTAGCGCTGCTGGGCCCGGCACCGCGCTTTCGGCTGCGCGGCCGGCACCGGCGCCAGCTGCTGCTCAAGGCGCCCGAGCGCGACCCCGCGGTCGCCGCGGTGCGCGAGACGGTAGACGACCTCGCCGGCTCGCGGACGCTCCGCGGCGTCGCGATCAGCGTTGACGTCGACCCCCAGTAGAAGCGGACCCTGACGCGTAGACTCGAATTTGTGAGTGAATCGGCTGACGAGACGACCGTTCGGGAGCCCGAGCACGTCGATCCGGAGGGCCCTGGCGACGAGCGCGCCCAGGCACTGGCGGAGGAGACGCTTCGGCGCCGCGCGGCGGCGCTCGAGCGCATCCGCAAGTTCGGCGACCCCGTCCTGAAGTCGCGCGCGGCGGAGATCAAGGACTTCGGGCCGGAGCTCGAGCGCGAGGCCCAGCGGATGATCGCGATCATGCGCGACGCGATCGGGGTCGGTCTTGCGGCCACTCAGCTTGGGGTCATGCACCGCCTGCTCGTCTTCCAAGCGGGCCCGGATGCGACGCCGACGGCCGTCGCCAACCCGGTGATCGAGTGGCTCTCCGACGAGGAGGTCATCGCCGAGGAGGGCTGCCTGAGCCTCCCGCGGGTCGCGGTGGACGTGGAGCGGCCGCTATTCGCTCGCGTGACCGGTGTCGATATCAGGGGTGAGCCGCTGCAGATCGAGGCCGCGGGCCTGGAGGCCCGCGTGCTCCAGCACGAGATCGACCACCTCGACGGTGTGCTGATGCTCGACCGCGCGCCGCGCGACCAGCGCAAGGCTGCGCTTCGGGCGCTGCGGGAGGGCGGCGAGTACAGCCCCAGCGCGGAGGAGCCGGCGGAGGAAGAGGACGCCACCGCGCCCGCTACCAGTTGAGGGTCGCCTACCTCGGCACGTCGCCGTTCGCCGTTGCGGTACTCCGCCGCCTCGCTGACTCGCCGCACCGCCCCGCAGTCGTCATAACGCCCCCCGACCGCCCGCGAGGCCGGGGGCGGCGGATGGCGGCCCCGCCGGCGGCCGAGGCAGCGAGCGAGCTGGGCCTGGACCTTCATCAGACGGAGAGCATCAACCTCGATTCCACGGTGGGCGTCGTCTGCGCCTTCGGCCAGCTGATCAAGGACCCGTTGCTCTCGGAGCTCGAGATGCTGAACGTCCATCCCTCGCTGTTGCCGCGCTGGCGGGGAGCGGCCCCAATCGAGCGGGCGATCATGGCCGGTGACGCGCGGACGGGCGTCTCGATCCTCAGGGTCACCGCCGGCCTGGACTCCGGCCCGGTGGCCCTTCAGGAGCCGCTCGAGATCGGAGCGCATGAGGACTACGGGGCCCTCGCGACCCGGCTGGCTGAGCTGGCGGGTGAGGTCCTCGTGCGCGCTCTCGATCTTCGGCAGGCCGGCGATCTCGAGTTCGCCGAGCAGGACGAGGCGCAGGCGACCTACGCGGAGAAGATCAAATCGGAGGAGCGTCGCCTTGATCCCACCCGCTCCGCCGCCGAGCTCGAGCGCACCGTGAGGGCGCTCAACCCACATATCGGCGCCTACCTGGAGCTCGACGGCGGCGAGCGGCTTGGGGTGCGAGCAGCCAGCGCCGACCCGGGCGGCGATGCCCACTCCGGGCGCCTGACGGTCGCTGGGAACTCGCTCGTCCTGGGCTGTGCGGAGGGCCGGCTGCGCCTCGACGTCGTCCAGCCCGCCGGGAAGCGGCCGATGCCCGCTGACGCGTACCTGCGCGGCCACGCGATCCCGTCCCGGGCTGGATGAGCCGCGCCGACGTCGCGCCGGCGCGCCGGGCGGCCTACGAGGTCCTGCGGCGGACCTTCGAGCACGACGCGTGGGCGGACCGCGCGTTCACGGCCGCCGCCGAGCGCCATCGCCTTGACGCACGCGAGCGCGGCCAGGGCCAGCGCCTCGCCTACGGCGCCGTGCAGCGGCGAGGCACCACGGACCGCCTGATCGCCGAGCTCGCGGACCGCTCTGTTGCTCGGCTCGACCCGCCGGTGCTCGCGGCCCTTCGCCTGGGGATGTACGAGCTGTTGTTCTCCGAGGCGACCCCAGCCCACGCCGCGGTGGACCAAGCGGTCGAGCTCGCGAAGGGCGAGGGCGGAGAGCGCCGCCGCGCCGGCGCCTCGCTCGTGAACGCGGTGCTTCGCCGGGCGGCGACGGCCGGCGAACTCCTCGCCGATCTCGACGACGGCACGCCCGAGGGAGCGGCAGCTCTGCACTCCTATCCGGACTGGCTGGCGCGGATGTGGTGGGCCGAGCTCGGACCCGAGGACGCACGCTCGCTCATGGCGGCGATGAACGAGCCGGCCGAAACAGCGCTTCGCGTGAACACACTGAAGGCGGATCCAGACGCGCTAGTCGAGCGGCTGCGGGCAACCGGCGAGCCCATCGCCGGCGGTGATCCGGGCCCGCTGTGGCCGCCGGAGGCGATCGTGGTGGATGGTCCGCTCTCGCAAGCCGTGCGAGCGCGAATCGCGGCGGGCGAGCTCGTGCCGCAATCGCGTGGATCCCAGGCCGCAGTGGCGGCGCTCGACCCGCGGCCGGACCAGCGAATCCTCGATCTCTGCGCCGCCCCGGGGATCAAGACGACCGCGATCGCCGCCCGGGTCCGCGATCGGGGCGAGGTCGTCGCGGTCGACCAGGACCCGGGGCGAGCGAGCCAGCTCGAGGAGCTGTGTGAGCGCCTAGGGGTCCGCAGCGTACGGGTGGTGGTCGGCGACGCCGCGGAGATCGACCTCGGCGATGGCTACGATCGCGTCCTCGTGGATCCGCCGTGCTCCGACCTAGGAACGCTCGCGTCTCGGCCGGACGCGCGCTGGCGCAAGTCGCCCGAGTTGATCGAGCGGGTCGCCGGGCTCCAGGCCAAGATTCTTGGCCGCGCCGCCGCGACGCTGAAGCCGGGCGGCAAGCTCGCCTACTCGGTCTGCACGATTTCCCGCCGTGAGGGGCCCGATCAGGTCGAGTCGCTGGACGCGCGGTCCACTCAGCTGCGCCCGGACCGAGACGGGACGGACGGCTTCTTCATCGCCACGGTGGAGCGCGCGTAGGTGGAGCCGAGCGACACGAGCCTCAAGCGCCCCGCATGCCCCGGCTGCGGCGAGCCGTGGCTTCGCCCCACGCAGCTCCCGGGCCGCTACCGGTGCGTCTTCTGCCTGCGCCGGTACGAGCTCGTCTCACAATGCCCCAACTGCGGCGAGCATCAGACGATCGCTCGGATGAGCACCAACGAGGACCTGCGCTGCCAGCACTGCGGCAACTCGATGCTCCGCACGGTCTAAGACATGCCCGCGCGCGACCTCTTCGGCGAGCGTCACGTCGCTCCCTCGATCCTCTCCGCCGATTTCTCGCGGCTTGGCGCGCAGGTGGAGGAGGTCATGGCGGCCGGCGCCCGCGTGATCCACGTGGACGTCATGGACGGGCACTTCGTCCCGCCGATCACCATGGGCCCGCTGATCGCGGGGTCGATCGCAGACCAGGTCCACGAGGCCGGCGGCGCGATCGACGTCCACCTGATGATCGACCGGCCCGCTGATCACGTCGCCGAGTTCGCGAAGATCGGTGCAGACTGCATCACCGCCCATTTCGAGGCGGACCCACACATCAGCCGCACGCTCGGTGCGATCCGCGAAGCGGGCTGCCTGGCCGGCGTCGCGATCAACCCGGGGACGCCGGCTACCGCCGTTGGCGAGCTCAACGAATACGCAGACCTCGTGCTCTGCATGTCCGTCAACCCGGGGTGGGGCGGCCAATCGTTCATCGCCTCCTCGCCCGGCAAGGTCCGCCGCATCCGGGAGGCCGTGCCCTCGCCCGTGATCGAGATGGATGGCGGTATCGACGCCGACACCGTTGGCAGCGTCGCCGAGGCTGGGGCGAGCCTCTTCGTGGCGGGCTCGGCGGTGTTCGGCGATCCCGAGCCGGGCGAGGCCTTCAAGCGGATCGCCGCAGCCGCGTCGGCCGCCGCGGCTTAGCTCGCCTCGTCCGCCGCGGCGAGGCGCGCCTCGATCTCCTCGGGGGAGCCGGGCGCGACTATGTCCGCGGGACGCGGGACGCGCGGCGGGCGGCGGTACAGCACGTAGAGCAGCGTGCACAGGAGCGCGGCGGCGCCCGCGAAGCCCACCTCGACGCGCCGGAACTCGTCGAAGACCGGCACGAAGTTCCAGCAGATGAAGGCGGCCGCGCAGATGACCCAGCGGACGGCGGCCGCGCGTACCTGACCCTGCGCGAGCGCGGCCTGGTTCAGGGTCCCGGACGACAGGTAGAAGCCCATCCCGACGGTCACTATCAAGAGCCCCGCCCGGTCGTAGGTGAACTTCTTGCCGAAGGCAAGCTGCATCAGGTCCGGGCCGGCGATGGCGACGACCAGTGCCACGAGCGCGGCGAACCCGGCGATCGCGGCAAGCGTCGTGCGCACCGACGTCTCGAACGCCCCCGCGTCACGCGTGCCGCCGCTCGCTCGCAGGCGGGTCAGGTGGGGGAGGAGGCTCGTGGCCACCGCCTGGAACAGGACGAGCGGGGCGCGGGCAATCATGAGGACGTTGAAGATGAACCCGGCCGCCGCCGCCCCCTCCATGCCGCGGACGATCAGCGGCCCGGCGTTCAGGAGGCTCTGCTCGCTGGCCATGATCAGGAACACCGCGGCGGCGAACCCACCGCCGTGCGCCAGGGTGAGTTGCGTGCCGCCGGCCTGAGGTTCCGAGCCCGCGACCCGGCGGCGCCGCGCCCGTCCCGCGAAGGCGAGGGGCACCACGGTCAGGCTGAGAACGGGTGCGGCGACGATCCCCAGCGCGACCACCGTCTGCCCGCTCGCGATCCCGATCGCGACCGCCAGCGCGAACGACATGCGGGCGGTCGATTCCGCCAGAAGCAGGGATCCGTAAAGGACGAAGCGCCTGCTCCCGGCCAGAAATCCGCGCGCGAAGAAGCTGGCGCCGAACGCTAGGACGGCAGCCACGAGGATCCAGTACAGGGTGGAGTTGCCCGACAGCAGGTCGTCCTGGAGAGGTCCGCGGAGCGCGAGCGCGGCCACGGCGAAGGCAACCGCCAGACCCAGCTGGATGGTCGCGGCCACCCGCAGCGCGTCTCCGATCGGCTCGCCGCGAGCCTGCCGGGCGGCGATCGTTCGCGACAGAAGCTGCTCGATCGGCCGGAAGAGGATCGAGATCGTGACGAACACCGCCGACCAGAGCACGACGACCTCGCCGTAGGACGTCCGGTCGAGGGTGTGCGAGGCGAGCGAGAAGTAGACGTAGGTCAGCAGTCCCGCCGACCCGACGCCGATCGAGAGCATTGCCGCCGAGCGCCCGAAGCGCCTCGTCTCCGCCGTCTCCACCCGCGCCATGCGCGGGGACCGTACTCGCAGGGCGGTGCATAAACGTGCCCGCGAGCCGCGTATCATTGATTGACTGACCAGTCAATCGGGAGCGTGTCCAACATGGTCACAGACCAGGATCGGCTTCACCTTCGCCGCGCGCTGGATC
The DNA here is from genome assembly GCA_005884305.1 of Actinomycetota bacterium. GTDB lineage: Bacteria > Actinomycetota > Thermoleophilia > Solirubrobacterales > 70-9 > AC-56. The sequence continues at coordinate 13,055 of VAYL01000151.1, read as the reverse complement.
TTGCCGCGGGCGGCCAGGGCCGGGTGAGCCCGAACCCGATGGTGGGCGCGGTCCTGGTGCGTGACGGACAGGTCGTCGGCGAGGGCTTTCACGCCGATCTCGGGGGCCTGCACGCCGAGACCGCGGCGCTCGAGGACGCCCGCGCCCGCGGTGTCGACCCCGCAGGCGCCGTTCTCTACGTGACGCTCGAACCGTGCGCCCACGAGGGGCGCCAGCCGCCATGCGCCGACGCGATCGTCGACGCTCGGCTCGGACGCGTCGTGGTCGCCTCCGACGACCCGACCGAGAAGGCGAGCGGCCGCGGCCCCGAGATCCTGCGCACGTCCGGCATCCCGGTCGACTTCGCGGACGGCGAGGAGGCCGACGCCGCCCGCCTCCTAAATCAGGCGTTCCGCAAGCACGCGCGAAAGGGCCGGCCCCTGGTCGCGCTCAAGTCCGCGGCGACGCTCGACGGCCGCGTCGCCACCGCCGGTGGCGACTCCCAGTGGATCTCCTCGGAGGGGAGTCGTCTCCTGGCTCATCGCTGGCGCGCCGAGGCCGATGCGGTCTGCGTCGGGATCGGCACCGCGCTCGCCGACGACCCCCTGCTCACCGCGCGCGAGGTCGGAACGCTGCGGCAGCCCACGAGGGTCGTCTTCGACTCAGAGGCGCGCCTGCCGACGACGTCGCGCCTGATCGGCTCGATCGGCGAGGCACCCGTGGTCGTGATCGCGTCGCCGGCCGCCCCTGATGATCGCGTCCGCGGGCTGGAGGCGGCCCGGGCAGCGGTCGTCGTCTGCGCGGGCGAGCCCGCTGATCGGGTCCGGAGCGGGCTGGCTGCGCTCGGCGACCGCGGGATCACGAGCGTGCTGCTCGAGGGCGGGCCGACGCTCGCCGGGTCCTTTTACGACGCCGGCGAGCTCGACGAGCTTCGCCTGTTCATCGCGCCGATCCTGGTCGGGGGAATGCTCGCTCGCCCGCTCATCGCGGGTAACGGGGCGATGATGCTTCCGGACGCGATCGCGGCGAAGTCGATGCAGTGGGAGCAATCAGGCGACGACCTGCTCGTCCGCGCCCGCCTGAGGGAGTGGTGAGCGCGTGTTCACGGGGATCATCCGCGAGGTAGGGACCGTCGAGGACGTCGAGCGGACCGGTGACGGGGCTCGGATCCGTGTGCGCACTGGCGTCGCCGAGGAGCTCCGAGGCGGCGACTCCGTGTCGGTGAACGGCGTCTGCCTGACGACCGCGGTTGCCGGGGACGGAAGCTTTTCGGCCGATGTAATGAACCAGACGCTCTCCGTCACGACCCTGGGTGAGCTGGAGTCGGGAAGCCACGTGAATCTCGAGCCGGCGCTTCGGGCCGGCGATCCGCTCGGAGGACATCTGGTGCAGGGGCACGTGGATGCCCCGGGCCGGGTGACGTCCACCGCGGAGGATGGGTTCGCGCGTCGTATGGGGATCGCCCTGCCGGAGGAGCTTCGCCGCTACGTGGCGGATCGCGGGTCCGTCGCGATCGACGGCGTGAGCCTCACCGTCGCGTCGCTCACGCCGGAGGGGCTCGAGGTGTCGCTGATCCCGGAGACGCTGGAGCGCACGACCCTCGGCGAGCTGGAGGAGGGGAGCGACGTGAACGTCGAGGTGGACGTGCTCGCCCGCTACGCCGAGCGGCTCATGCAAGGCTTAAACGACGAGAATTGAGGAATGGCCATGAGTGAACAGCGCAGTGCTGCGAACCCTGCCGCCCCCGGACGCGAAGCAGAGGAGGCGGCAGGCATCGGAGGTTCAAGCGTTTTCTCGCCGATCGAGGAAGCGATCGAGGAGATCCGCCGCGGGCGAATGGTCATCGTTTGCGACGACGAGAACCGCGAGAACGAGGGCGACCTGACCATGGCCGCTCAGTTCGCGACGCCCGAGGCGATCAACTTCATGGCGATGCACGGTCGGGGCCTGATCTGCCTCTCGCTCACCGGCGAGCGCTGCGACGAGTTGGGACTGGACCTCATGGCGGCGAAGAACGAATCGCCGTTCAACACCGCGTTCACGACGTCCATCGAGGCCCGCGAGGGCGTCACAACCGGGATTTCCGCGGCCGACCGGGCGCGCACGATCCAGGTCGCCATCGACCCGCATTCTGAGCCCGCCGATCTGGTCCAGCCCGGCCACGTGTTCCCGCTGAAGGCCAAGGACGGCGGGATCCTGGAGCGCGCGGGTCAGACCGAGGCGGCCGTCGATCTGGCTCGGCTCGCGGGGCTGATCCCCGCCGGCGTGATCTGCGAGATCATGAACGAGGACGGGACGATGGCCAGGGTGCCGGACCTGGTGCCGTACTGCGAGCGGCACGGCTTGAAAATGATCACGGTCGCCGACCTCATCGCCTACAGGCGGCGGACGGAGCGGCTGGTCGAGCGGGTGGTCTCAACGCGCCTGCCGACCGCGTTCGGTGAGTTCGCCGCGGTCGGCTACCGCTCCCTCGTCGACGACAAGCACCACCTGGCGATGGTGAAGGGCGACGTCCGCGGGATGGAGGACGTGCTGGTCCGCGTCCACTCGGAATGCCTCACCGGGGATGTCTTCCACTCGCTCCGCTGCGACTGCGGCGAGCAGCTCGAGGCGGCGCTCGCGATGATCGAGCGCGAGGGCGCCGGGGTTCTGCTCTACCTGTCCCAGGAAGGCCGCGGCATCGGCCTCCTCAACAAGCTCCGGGCCTACCGGTTGCAGGAGGACGGCCTCGACACCGTCGACGCGAACCTCAAGCTCGGGCTCCCGGCGGACCTTCGGGACTACGGGATCGGCGCGCAGATCCTGGTGGATCTCGGGCTGACGAGCATCCGCATCCTCACCAACAACCCCAAGAAGATCCATGGCCTCGAGGGCTATGGCCTCTCCGTCGCCGACCAGATCCCGATCCAGGCCGTTCCGAACCCGCATAACGAGGAGTACCTGCGCACCAAGCGCGAGCGGCTCGGCCACACCCTCCACCACCAGGGCCTGCCGCTCGACGAGGAGCTGATCCACGACGAGCAGCAGCGGCAGGTCGAGCGCGGAGCGCTGGGAGCCCGCGAGGCCGACGCCGACGACGAGGACGGGGATGCCTGAAGAAGAGGCCTTCTCCGCGGAGGACCGCGAGGTCCTGGCGGGGCTCGAGTTCGCGGCCTGCGTGGGAACCTTCTACACGGACCTCGCCGAGCGGCTGCTGAACGGCGCGATCCTCGGCTTCGATGACGGCGGCGTCACTCCGGCGTCGGTGCACACGTACGAGGTCCCGGGCGCGTTCGAGCTCCCGCTCGCGGCAAGGTGGTGCGCGCGGTCCGGCCGGTTTGCCGGCCTCGCCTGCCTGGGCGCGGTGATCCGCGGCGAGACCGACCATTACGACTACGTCTGCGCCGAGGCGGCGCGCGGCGTCCAGCAGGTGCAGCTCGAGACGGGCGTCCCGTGTGCGTTCGGCGTCCTCACCTGCGAGACCATGGAGCAGGCCCTCGCGCGCTCCGGCGGGGACAAGCGCGACCGGGGCCGGCACGCCGCGAACGCGGTGATGCGCATGGCGCTGCTGAAGGAGCAGATCGCAGGGAGCAGGTAGAAACCGTCGCGCGCAATCTCTACCTGCTACGTGCGACCTGCTCGCTACCATCCCGATCCGCGATGGCGAAGGTTTGCTACAGCTGCGGCAAGAAGCCCGCGTTCGGGAACTCGCGAAGCCACTCGATGGTCGCGACCCGGCGGCGCTTCAATCCGAACCTCCAGAAGGTGAGGATCAACGACGGCGGACGGCCCCGCCGCGTCTACGTCTGCACGCGCTGTCTGAAGTCCAACAAGGTGGTCAAGGCCGCTTAGCCTCACCGGCGGGATAATCCCGCTTCGCGATGGTCGACACCTCAATCGAGCGGTTTCGCCGGGTCGTCCAGGCCGCGTACGCCGAGCTCGCCTCCCGCCGGCAGGAGGTCAATGACCTGAACGTCTTCCCAGTGGCTGACGGCGATACCGGCGACAACATGGCGCTGACCATGCAGGCGGTGATGAAGGAGCTCGACCGCCTTGACGGGCAGCCTGTCCCGGCCGACCGCGACGAGCTGGTGCACGCCGTGGCGCGGGCGGCGCTGATGGGCGCGCGCGGAAACTCGGGGGTCATCCTGAGCCAGATCGTCCGCGGCGCGGCCGAGGAGCTGGCGAGCCGGCCCGGCGAGCTGGTCGACCCGGTCCTGGTCGCGGCTGCACTCGCGCGGGCGGCCGACGCGGCATATGACTCCGTGCGCGATCCAGCCGAGGGGACGATGCTCACCGTGATCCGGGAGATGGCCCACGCGGTCTCGACCCACCTCGCCCACATGGACCGTCAGCGTCTGTCCGGGCCCGTCTCCGACGACCAGCAGGATCAGCTCCTTGCCGAGGTCCTCGAGGTGGCCACGCGCGCCGGGGAGGGCGCCGTGAAGCGGACCACCGGTCAGCTGGATGTTCTCGCTGAGGCGGGAGTTGTGGACGCCGGCGCCCACGGCCTCGTCGTGATCCTGGCCGGGGTCGTGGCGGGCCTGCGCGACGACACCGAGGCCCTGCCCGAGCTGCCGCATCACGAGCCGGCGCGCGCGACGAGGCCGCACCACTTCGACAGCCGGTTCCGCTACTGCACCAACTTCATCGTCACCGGATCAGGGCTCGACTCGCGCTCGTTCGTGCCGCGGCTCGAGGAGATCGGCGACTCGGTGCTGGTGGTGGGGGACGAAGCGACGCTCAAGGTCCACGTGCACACCGACGAGCCGGAGGTCGCCGTCGCCGCCTTCGAGGAGGCGGGCGACGTCCAGCGCCTGGACGTGGCGGACATGCGCGAGCAGATCGCGGCCCGCGAGGCGCGCCTGCGGCCGGCCGTGACCGGGGCGGTGGCCGTCGCCTCGGGGGAGGGCATGAGGGCTCTGTTCGAGGGCCTCAATCCCTCCACGTACGAGATCCTCGCCGGAATCCACGAGGTGCCGGCGGAGGAGGTCCTGGTCCTGCCGAATTCGCCCAACGTGATCCTGGCCGCCACCGAGGCGGCGAATCTCTCAGAGAAGCCCGCCCGGGTGGTCTCCAGTCGCTCGCAGCAGGCGGCGCTCGCCGCGCTCGTGGAGCTTGCCTCTGACGAGAGCGCCGAGGCCAACGCCGAGCGCCTCCAGGGGGCCTTGGACGAGATCCGCTCGGGGGCGGTTGCCCCGGCTGCCCGCGACGACCCGCAGGGGCGCTTCGTGCGCGGCGACGCGGTGGGCTTCGCCGGCGAGGACGTCGTCGCGTGGGGCGGGGCCGGCTCGACGCTCTCGGCGACGATCGGCCGCGTCGCGCAGGGCGCGGAGATCGTGACCGTCATCGACGGCGAGTCCGCGCCGATCCCCCTGGACCAGCTGCCGCTCGAGCTGCCGGACGAGCTCGACCTGGAGCTCCACCACGGCGGCCAGCCCCACTACTGGTGGCTGATCGCGGCGCAGTGAGGGATGCATGAAGGGCTCCCGGCCCGTCCTCTGGCACATCAGCGTCTCGCACTACAACGAGAAGGCGCGGTGGGCCCTCGATTACAAGCGGATCCCGCACCGCCGGCGGGGGCTTCCCGGTGGCGTCCACATGCTCGCCGCACTGCTTCTGACCCGCGGCGAGACCGTGACCTTCCCGGTTCTCGTGCTCGACGGCAAGGGGATCGGCGATTCCACCGCGATTATCGGCGAGCTCGAGCGCCGATGGCCGGATCCGCCCCTCTACCCGGAGGACCCGGCGGCGCGCAGGCGGGCTCTCGACCTCGAGGACTACTTCGACGAGGAGCTCGGGCCGGCGATCCGGCTCGTGGGCTGGCACGAGATGTCGCGTGCCCCGGAGCGGCTCGCCGAGCTGTCGGCGGACTTCCTGCCGCCGGGAGTGCGAGATGACCCGAGGGCGGCTGCCGCTGCCGGCCGCTACGCGGCCGCGTTCACGAACGCTCGCTATGGCGTCAAGAACGAGGAGGCCGCCGAGCGCTCACGCCAGAAGGTCCTCGCGGCACTGGACCGGCTCGAGGCCGAGCTCGACGGCGGCGACTATCTCGTCGGCGATCGGTTCAGCGTCGCCGACCTGACCGCCGCCTCGCTCTTCTATCCGCTGGCGCTGCACCCGGACGCTCCCTCGCTGGGCAAGCTGCCGGAGGCGCTCGAGCGCTGGCGCGCTCCATTGGCCGAGCGGCCGGGTGGGCGGTGGGTGGCGGAGATCTACCGCCGCCACCGGCCGCCGCCCGTCGGCTAGCCGATCTGGACGATCGCCTCGACCTCGACGGGGACGTCGAACGGGAGCTCCGCGGCGCCGATCGCGGATCGGGAGTGCTGCCCCGCCTCGCCCCAGAGCTCCAGGATCAGCTCCGAGAAGCCGTTGATCACGGCCGGCGTCTTGCTGAAGCCGGGTGTGCAGTTCACGAGGCCCAACGCCTTGATCCAGCCTCGAACGCGGTCCAGCTCGCCCAGCTCCTGCTTGAGCGAGGCCAGGATCGAGAGGCCGGTGAGGCGCGCGGCGTCAAAGGCCTCCTCGACCGAGACGTCGGAGTCGACCTTTCCCTGCACCAGGACCCGGTCGCCGTCTACCGGGAGGTGCCCCGACACGTAGGCGACGTCGCCGTGGACGCGGACGAGATCGAACTTGAACTCCACCCCCGGCGGCGGAGCGAATGGCGCCGGAAGCGAGAGCCCGAGCTCCGCGAGCCTGTCCTCGATCTGACCCACGCCGAGAAACTATCTGTCCGTCGAGCGAGCCGCTAACCTCGCGACCCAGAAAACGGATCTTCATAGGAGGGATCACATGGACGTATCCGCTCTTAGGCAGGGCTTCACAGGGGAACTGGTCATCGACGGCGACGAGAGGTCGGCGCCCCGCGGTGTTCGCGCGATGCGAGAGCACCGACGACGTTCGCGCCGCGGTGAACTTCGCGCGCGAGCGCTCGCTGCCGCTGTCGGTCTACAGCGGTGGCCACAGCGTCACCGGACACGCCGTTTGCGACGGCGGGGTCTGCATCGACATGCGGCAGATGAACGCGGTCAGCGTGGATCCGGAGACGCAGACCGCGCGGGTCCAGGGCGGCACACTCTGGCGCGACGTGGACGGCGCGACTCAGGAGCATGGGCTTGCCATGACCGGCGGCCGCATGTCTACGACCGGCGTCGCCGGGCTCGCGCTGGGCAGCGGCTCCGGGTGGCTCGAGCGGAAGCTGGGGCTCACCTGCGACAGTCTGCGCTCCGTCCAGCTCGTGACGGCCGACGGCGAGGAGATCACGGTGTCCGAGGTCGAGAACCCGGAGCTCTTCTGGGGCATTCGCGGCGGCGGCGGCAACTTCGGCGTGGTCACCGAGTTCGAGTTCGACGTGCACCCGGTCGGGCCAATGGTGCTCGGCGGAATGCTGATGTATCCGGGACCGATGGCGCGCGATGTGGTGCGGAACTTCCGCGACTTCATCGTGAAGGCGCCGAACGAGGTCTGCGGCGGCATCGCGATGATCTCGGCACCGCCGGAGGAGTTCGTCCCCGAGCCGGTCCGTGGCCAGCCCGTGCTCGGCATGATCCTCTGCTACGCCGGCCCGGCCGAGGAGGGCGAGGAGGCGCTGCGGCCGCTACGCGAGTTCGGACCGCCGGCAATGGACCTGGTTCAACCGATGCCCTACGTCGCGATCCAGCAGCTGACGGACGGCGGCGCTCCCGAGGGCATGCGGAACTACTGGACCGCGGACTTTCTCGCGGACCTGTCCGACGAGGCGATCGACGCGCTGTGCGAAGCCCATGTTTCGCGGCCTTCGCCGATGAGCCAGATCCTCGTGATCCCCGGCGGCGGTGCGATCGGGGAGATCCCCGAGGACGCCACTGCGTTCGGCCAGCGGACCTCCCCGTTCAACATCCACATCATCGCCGGCTGGCAGGACTCCGCCGACGATGAGGTGAACGTCGCGTGGGTGAAGGACCTCGGCGCGAAGATGAAGGAGTACGCGACCGGCGGTGCGTATCTCAACTACCTGGCCGAGGAGGGTGAGGATCGGGTCCGGGCGGCGTTCGGATCGGACACGTACGAGCGTCTTCAGGCCCTCAAGGACCGCTACGACCCGGCCAACCTGTTCCGGCTGAACCAGAACATCAAGCCGACCGGCTGGCAGGACGAGAAGGAGGCCGTCGCGGTCACCGCCTGAGCGACTCGTAGCCTAGGAGGCTGTGAGCGAGGCGGGAAGTCGAGCGGTGCGAGAAACCGGCCCCGGCGCCCGTCGGGAACGGGCGCGGGCGGTTTCGAGCCGCACCCTGGCGCCGCCGCGCGAGCGAAGCACTGATACGGGTCCCGCGCCGCCCCCCGCCTTCGGTGGGGGGCGGGCGCAGGATCGCGATGCGCTGCGCGGCGCGGAGCTTCGCTCCGTTCCGCGGCCAACCCTGCTTGCCGCGCCGATCCAGACGCTCAAGGGAGCGGGCCCAAAGCTGTCGGCCGCCGCCGCGGAGATGGGGCTGGAGACGGTCGGGGACGTGCTCGCCCACGTGCCGCATTCCTACCGGGACCGCGCGGCACCGCGGCTGCTCGCCGACCTTCGCATCGGCGAGGAGGCCACCGTCGAGGTCACCGTTCGATCGGCCCGGGTGCGACCCACCCGGCGCCGGCGGCTGGTGATCGTGGAGGCGCTGGTGGCGGACGAGTCGGGCCCCGCGAAGGCGGTCTGGTTCAACCAGGCGTGGCTGGCGGATCGCCTGACGGTGGGGACGAAGCTGCTCCTGTTCGGCAAGCTCGACCGCTCGGGCTTCCGGGTCGAGGCCCACGAGGTGGTCGGCGGGAGCGCCCGGGGGGCGGCGGGCATCCACACGACCGGGATCGTGCCGGTGCACCCCGCGTCGGAGCGCGTCCGCGCGCAGCGCCTCCGCGAGTGGGCCTGGCAGGCAGTTCTGCTCGCGCCCAACGCCGTCGAGCCCCTGCCCGCGGAGCTTCGCGTGCGCCGCCGCTTGGCGTTGGCGGGCGACTCGCTAGCGGCCGCTCAATTCCCGGAGAGCCTCGAAGAGGCCGAGGAGGCTCGCCGCCGGCTCGCCTTCGAGGAGCTGTTCCTGCACCAGGTGGCGCTGGCCGCGCGAAAGTCGCACCGTCGGGCGCGACGGCCCGGCATCCCGTTGCCGGCCGCCGCGGAGCTGACCGCTCGGTGGCTAGATTCGCTGCCGTTCGAGCTCACGGGCGATCAGCGCAACGCTCTGGAGGAGATCGACGCCGACCTTGGCGCCGAGCAGCCGATGCAGCGCCTGCTGATGGGGGAGGTCGGGAGCGGTAAGACCGTGCTGGCGCTGTACGCGATGCTGCGCGCGGTCGAGGCGGGCTACCAGGCGGCGCTCATGGCGCCGACCGAGACGCTGGCCGAGCAGCACGCGGCGACGCTCGACCGGCTGCTCGCAGGCCGTCAGGTCCCGTTCACTCTGCTGACGAGCGCGACGCCGGTAGCGCGCCGGCGCGAGGCACTGAGCCGGCTCGCGAGCGGCGAGCTGGCGATGGTCGTGGGTACCCATGCGCTGATCGAACCGGACGTCGAATTCGGCCGCCTCGCTGTCTGCGTCGTCGACGAGCAGCACCGCTTCGGAGTGCGCCAGCGCGCCGCGCTGGACCGCAAGGGGCCCGGCGAGGCCGCACCGCACGCGCTCCACATGACGGCGACGCCGATCCCACGCACGCTCTCGCTGACGGCCTACGGCGACCTCGACGCCACGGTCCTGCGCGAGCTGCCCGCGGGCCGCCAGCCGGTCGACACTTGGGTGGTCGGAGAGGAGAAGCGGCCCGGCGCCTACGGGTTCATCCGGGCGCGGTTGCGCGAGGGTCGCCAGGCCTACGTCGTCTGCCCGCTCGTGGAGGGCTCGCAGACCCTGGAGGCGAAGGCGGCGACCGAGGAGGCGGACCGCCTGCGGGCCACCGAGTTCAAGGACTTCGAAGTCGGCTTGTTGCACGGGCAGATGCCGCCGCGGAAAAAGCAGGCGGCGATGGAGCGCTTCGCCGGGGGAGAGTCGGATGTCCTCGTCGCCACGAGCGTGATCGAGGTGGGCATCGACGTGGCGAACGCGACGGTCATGCTGATCGAGGGGGCGGAGCGCTACGGGCTGTCGCAGCTCCACCAGCTGCGGGGCAGAGTGGGCCGCGGGGCGCACCAATCGCAGTGCATTCTCTTCGCGGACGCCGCGTCGGAGCTTGCGCACCGCCGCCTGGATGCGATCGCCGCCGAGCGGGACGGCTTCAAGCTCGCGGAGGTGGACCTCGCGCTGCGCGGGGAGGGGGAGATCCTTGGGACGCGCCAGCACGGGCTGCCGCGGTTCCGGGTCGCACAGCTGCCGGAGGACATCGCGGTGCTCACCGAGGCCCGGCAGGAGGTGATCGCACTGCTCGAGCGGACGGGCTCGCTCGAAGCACCCGAGCTGGGGCCGCTTCTCGACGCCGCGCGGGAGCGCTTCGGCGACGAGGCGATCGCCCCTTGAGGATCGTCGCCGGCGAGCTCGGCGGGCGCCGCTTGGCGAGCCCGCCCCGGCGGTCGGCCGCCGTCCGGCCCACCTCCGACCGCGTCCGCGAGGCCCTGTTCTCGATCCTGGGCGACGTTGCGGGGGCGCGCGTCCTAGACCTCTTCTGCGGGACGGGTGCCCTGGGGCTCGAGGCGGTGTCCCGCGGGGCGGCCTCCGCGACGCTGGTTGACACGCACACGGCGCTCGCACGGCGAAACGTGAGTGTGCTCGGCGTCGGCGACCGGTGCGAGATCGTCCGCGCCGACGTCCGGTCCTTCCTGCGGAGGGAGCGGCGGGAGTTCGATCTGGTCTTCTGCGACCCGCCCTATAGACTCGCCGACCGTCTTGAGGGGGACCTCGACACGCTCATGCCAAAGGTTCTCGCGCCGGGAGGCCGCTTGATCGTCGAGGGGGCGGCTCGCCGCCCACTCAGCCTCTCGCTGCCCGCGGTCACCGAGCGCCGCTACGGCGACACCATCGTGACTCTCTATCAAGGGCATCGGCGTGGCTGACGGCCGCGTGGCGATCTGCCCGGGTACGTACGACCCGGTTACGAACGGGCACCTGGACATCATTGGGCGGGCGGCGCGGGTTTTCGACCGCGTGGTCGTGGGTGTCGTGAATCAGCCGGTGCGCAAGCAGGAGACGCTCTTCACGGCCGAGGAACGCAAGGGCTTCATCGACCAGGCGCTCGCCGCCAACGGCGTCGACAACGTGGATGTGGTCGTGTTCTCGAACCTTGTCGTCGAGCTCGCCCGCGAGCACGGCGCCGGAGCGATGGTGAAGGGCCTGCGGGCGATCTCCGACTTCGAATACGAGTTCGAGATGAACCAGCTCAACCGCAAGTTGGCGCCGGACATCGAGTCTGTCTACATCATCGCCTCGCCCGATTACAGCTTCCTATCGTCTACGGGAGTCAAGGAGATGGCCACCTTCGGAGGCGACGTTTCCGATCTCGTTCCGGCGGGCGTCGCGGCGGCGCTGGTCGAGCGTCTAAAGCGTTAGTCGAGCGTTAGGTGCGATGGGCAGGAGCTTGCAACTGCACGACGAAATTCCAGCCGTCAACCCTGGTTTCCGCCGCTCCGCGTAAGCTTTCCGCACTTCCATGGACGTCCTGGTCCTAATCGACAAGCTCGACGACCTGATCCACAACGCGCGCCCGGTGCCGCTGACGGATCAGGTGCGCGTGGATCGTGAGGAGATCTACGACCTGCTCGATCAGATGCGGGCGACGATTCCCGAGGAGATCAAGCAGGCGCGTTGGATCGTCAAGGAGCGGCAGGAGATGCTCGCCGAGGCCAAGCGCGAAGCCGAGCGCGTGGTCAAGGAGGCGCGCGACCAGCAGGCGCGTCTGATCTCCGACGAGGAGGTCTACAAGCAGGCTGAGCGTGCTGCCGAGGAGATCATCGAGGACGCGCGGGAGACGGAACGCCAGATCCGGCTCGGGGCGGAGGACTACGCCGACGAGATCCTGTCGACGCTCGAGGTCAACCTCGAGAAGTTCCTGGCCGCGGTGCGCCGCGGGCGCGATCGCCTCGCGGGCCGTGAGGAAGAGCCGGCCGAGGTCGGCTAGCTCCCTCGCCGCCCCTTCCACCGCATATCACGAGCGACGTAGGCGAGATCCGCCGTGCGGTGCCCGAGGACGCCGCGCCGCTGGCCGACGCGCTGGCGCGCGCGTTCAGCGACGACCCCGGGTTCGCGCATCTCCTCCCGGACCCGGGCGGCCGGACGGAGCGCCTGCGGGTGTTCTTCGAGACCGAGTTGCGGGAGATCGCGCTTCCGCGCGGGCTCGTTTGGACCACGGAGGAGGTCGTCGGCGCCGCGGTGTGGGCAGCGCCGGAGGCCTGGCGCGTGCCGCTCGGCACGACGCTGCGGGAGGTCGGGCCGATGCTCAGGGTCTTCAGCGGCCGGCTGCCGGTCGCCCTTTGGTCGCGGCTTCGCATGGACGGCAAGCACCCGAGGCGCCCGCCGCACTGGTACCTGGCGGTGATGGGCGTCGCCCCGGAGTGGCAGGGGAGAGGGCTCGGAACGGCCCTGATGCGTCCCGGGCTCGACGCGATCGACGCCGCGGGCCTGCCGGCCTACTTGGAGTCCTCGACGCCGCGAAGCCGGGCGCTCTATGAGCGAAACGGCTTCGCGGTCACCGGCGAGATGAATCTGCCGGCGGGGGGACCGCCCATCTGGCTGATGTGGCGCGAACGACGCGGCTAGGGTTCGACGCC
>VAYL01000151.1:0-370 GCA_005884305.1 Actinomycetota bacterium | reverse complement strand
GCGGCCGAAGCCTCGATGTGCGGATCGCCGGACCGGAGGGTGACCCCGTGATCATCGCTCACTCGGGAACGCCCAATGGCGCCAGCCTGCGCCCGGAGACGCTCGAGGCCGGCGCCGAGCGAGGCGCCCGGCACGTCAGCTACGCCCGCCCCGGTTACTTGCGATCGGATCGCCACGAGGGGCGCTCGGTCGCGGACTGCGCGGCGGATGCGCGCGCGATCGCCGATGCGCTCGAGCTCGAGCGGTTTCACGTGCTCGGATGGTCGGGCGGTGGGCCGCACGCGCTCGCGTGCGCCGCGCTCCTTCCCGACCGGGTGATCTCGGCGGCGAGCATCGCGGGGGGCGCGCCCCACGACGGTGAGGGCTTCGA
>VAYL01000150.1:15773-19043 GCA_005884305.1 Actinomycetota bacterium | reverse complement strand
ACTCCGACTGCCACAGCTCCTCCATGATCTCCAGGCGGCTGAATACCTGGCCGGGCCGCTCGGCGAGCAGGCGCAGGACCTGGAACTCCGAGCGGGTGAGGTTGACCGGCTCGCCGCGCACGGTGACCAGATGGCGGGCGAGGTCGATCTTCACCTTGCCGGCGTCGATCGTCTTGCCCTCGGTCACCGAGGAGGTGCGGTCGAGCTCGCGGCGACGAAGCTGCGCACGCACGCGACCCAGGAGCTCGCGCACCGAGAACGGCTTGGTGACGTAGTCGTCGGCGCCCACCTCGAGGCCAACGACCTTGTCCACCTCCGAGTCCTTTGCAGTCAGAAGGATGATCGGCACCGGGCTCCGCGCCCGTACGTCGCGGCAGATGTCTAGGCCGCTGCGGCCGGGCATCATGATGTCCAGGATCAGGAGGTCGAAGTTCGGCGCGTCGTCACCGATCTTGATGTCCGCGTCCTCGCCGTTCTCCGCGAGGGTGACGTCGAAGCCCTCCTGCTCGAGCGCGTAGCCGACCGCGTCACGGACCGAGGGCTCGTCGTCGGCGATCAGGATCTTGCCGTCGGACATCTCAGGCGACCGGGGTCGGGGCGGGCTTCGCGGACGGAAGGCGGACCCAGAACGTGCTGCCGACGCCGACCTCGGAGTCGACGCCGATGTCCCCGCCCATCACGTTGACCATCCGCTTGGCGATCGAGAGGCCGAGGCCGAAGCCCTCCTGCTCGAGGCGCTGCGAGCCGCGGTAGAAGCGCTCGAACACGCGCCCGACCTCGTCGGCGGCGATGCCGCTACCAGTGTCCTCGACCTCGATCAAAACCTCTCCGGCGCCTTCCCGGCGCGCGCGAAGCGTAACGGCGCCCGGCGCCGACGTGTTCTTGAAGGCGTTCGTGAGCAGGCCGATGAGCACCTGGCGCAGGAGCACCGCGTCGCCCTCGGCGGCGACGCCGTTCTTCACCTCGACGCTCACGTCGATGCCGTCCGGCGGCGCGACCGCCTGCACGGCCTCGTCGATCACGACCGAGATGTCGATCACGTCGTTCGTCTCGCGCCCGACGGCATCGATGCGGGCCAGCGTAAGCAGCGCGTCCGTCAGCCGGCTCACCCGCTCGGCGTCGTCGGACAGGCGGCTGAGGAAGTGCTCCCGTGCCTGCGGATCGTCCTTCGCGCCGGCGCGCAGGACCTCGATCGCCCCGGAGATCCCGGCGATCGGGTTGCGGAGCTCATGCGCGGCGTTCGACACGAACTCGCGCTCGGCAACCTCGCGGCGAAGCGCGTCCGTCCGGTCCCGGGTGACGGCGAGCACGGCGTTCTCGGCCGAGAGTCTGCGAGCACCGATCGCGTAGACCCGCTCGCCAACCCGGATCCCGTCGCGCTCGGCCGAGCCGCGCTCCTCAGCCCAGATGAGCCATGGGCGGATCAGCTCGCTCACCTTGCGATCGGACTCGATGAGCGGCTCGGCGGCGGGATTGGAGAAGCGCACCTCGCCCTCCGGTCCGACAACCATCACCCCGTCGGTGAGCGCGTCGAAGATCGCGGCGAGGCGGTCGCGCTCCGACGAAAGGGCGCCGAATGTCTCGCGGAGCGCAATCCGCATCGTCTCGAGCGCCCGCCCCAGGTCGGTGATCTCGTCACGGCCGCCAAGCCCCTCGAGTGGCTCGTCGAGCTCGCCCTCGGTGATGCGGCCCGCGCTGCGGGCGAGCCGCTTCACCCGTACGGTGATCGCCGTCGCGATGAGGAACCCGATGACAATCGCGATGACCACAGCGACGATCGCGGCGGTAAGGCGGTCGCCGCTGATCGAGTGGATCGTCCGTGCCAGGGTCTGAGGCTGATCCGCATGGACGAGCAACGCTCCTCCCAGGTGGCCGTTGCGAAAGATCGGAGTGGCGACCATCGTCGCCCGGTCGGGTAGCCGGTCAACGGTGCGCGACCCCTGCAGCGCATTCTTGACGACCGCGAAGTGGTTGTCGACGTCGTTCGGCACGACGCCCCGAGAGAGCCTCGGGGTGATCAGCTCGCGGTTGCGGTCGTACACCCACGCCGAAAATCCGGGATCCGTGATGCTGGTAAATGCGGTCGCCGACTTCTTGGGCACGCGGCCGCCGATCCGGTCGGCAAGGCGCACGGCGCGCCCCACCGTGATGTCCGCGGCGCGCTGGCTGGCCGCCTGGTCGCCCGTCCCGGTGAGGAGCAGATAGGAGAGACCCGCCGTTATTAGGGCGACGGCGGCGAACCCGATCGTCAGGTATAGCCGAACGCCGAATGGGCGCTTCGATCGACCGGCTCCGGGTGATTCCCCGAGTGACATGCGGAAAGTCTAAGAGCCGCTAGCCGCGACTCCGCGAGCTTGAGAGGAGCGCGTGGAGCCTGTACACGAGTGTCTCGAGCGCGAGCTCCTCACCCACATTCACCGTCAGCCGGCGCCGCGTGTCCATGACAAGCTCGCCGCCACGACGGGCCGCGCGCGCGTCGACGGCTTCCGGGGCCTCGCGCGGCTCGTCCAGCCGATCGACGTTGAGGACCAGGTCTTCGGCTCCGTCGGCGACGGCTGCGAGGTCGCGGAGCCACGCCGCCAGCAGGCCGAGCCCGGCGTCGAGCGCCTCGACGCGGGCGCGCCTGGACGCCCGCCGCCCGGCCTCCTCAGCCTCGCGCGCTGCTCGCCGGCCGGCGCGGCCTTCGTCCTGTCCCGCCTCCGCGGCCGCCGAGGCGAGCCGCTCGACCGTCTCCTCGCCGGCCCGGGTACCAGCCGACTCCGCGGCGGTCAGCATCCGCCGCCAAGGCGCCGAGGTGAGGTCTCCGGACAGCGCCGCGGCAATGCACTCCGCCGCCACCGAGCGAAGCTCGCGCCCCTCCTCGCTCACCAGGAACTCCGCGCGGCGCGGGTCGCCCGACGCCAGTCGCGCCGCCGCGATCCGCTCCGCATCGTCCTCACCCAGGCCGCGCGACGCCAGCTCGCCCGCCACCGTGTCCGCATCGAGGGGGCGAAAGCGCACCTCCTGGCAGCGCGAGCGCACCGTTTCGAGCAACAGCTCCGGCTCGGCGCTGATGAGGATGATGTGGACGAATCCATGCGGCTCCTCCAGGGTCTTCAGGAGGGCGTTCTGGCTCTCGTCCGCCATCGCATCTGCCCCCTCGATCACGAAGATGCGCCGCGCTCCCTCGAAGGGCCGGTACGCGGCGGCGGTGATCACCCGCTGGCGCACCTCGTCGACGAGGTGCTGCGCCGCCCCGCGAGGGGCGAGCCACACCAGATCGGGATGAGG
>VAYL01000150.1:13748-15662 GCA_005884305.1 Actinomycetota bacterium | reverse complement strand
GGCGAAGCCAGCGCGGCGGCGAGCGCAGCCCGCGCGGAGGGCTGATTCTCGGTTGCGTCGCGCAGGGCTTCCGGGAGTTCGGTCGTGGTCGTCACTTCAGCAGGTAGCAGGTAGAGATAGGGCGGCCCGGAGCGGCATATCTACCTGCTACCTGCTACCTGCTCAACCGTCTGCATCACCCGCCGATGCACGTCCTCAACCGAGCCTTCCGCGTCGATGACCGTGATGCGGTCACGGTGCCGGGCGGCCAGCTCGTCGTAGGCGGCGGCCACCGTGCGTTGAAATTCGATCCCCTCGCCCTCGAAGCGATCGGATCCGTCGTCAGACCCCGCCGCCAGCCGCTGCTGTCCGCGAGCCTCGGCGCCGGCGGGATCGATCCGCAAGAGCAGTGTCAGGTCTGGGCGGCAGCCAGCGATCGCGATCTCGCTGAGGCCCGCCACGAGATCGACGCCCAGGCCCCGGGCTGCCCCCTGATAGGCGGCGGTCGAGTCGATGAAGCGATCGCAGATCACGTCTCGCCCTTCGTCCAGCGCGGGCCGGATGACGCTCGCACAGAGCTGCGCTCGCGCGGCGCAGAAGAGCAGCAACTCCGCTCGCGGATCGAGGTCGGTGTCCGGATCCTTCAGTAGCTCGCGGACGCGTTCGCCGACATCGGTGCCGCCGGGCTCGCGCAACAACAGGGCTTCGGGCCCGAGCGCCTCGTGGAGCAAGGCGGCCTGGGTCGTCTTCCCCGAGCGGTCGATCCCCTCGAGCGTAATGAACACGCCCGCGAACTTACTTCGCGGACTTGGAACGCGCCGGCTTGCGCCGCGCAGTTTGCGGCGAGGGCTTGCGGCGCCGGCGCCGGCCGTTGACGGTGGGCGCCGCTCCGTCGCCGGAGCCGTCGGCGCCGGCCGCGGCCTTGCGGGCCTCCTGCGCGCGCTTTCGCTCCTCGCGCTTTTGCCGCATCTCGACCATCGACGGGCAGTCGTCGTTCAAACAGAGCTTCCAGGGGCGCCCGCGGAACCCCTTGACCGTTAGCCGGGGCATTTCCCCGCAGATCGAGCAGCGCTCCTCGAGGCGCCACAGGTCGTAGCCGCGCCCCGGCAACGGGCCGCTGACCGGGCAGGAATCGGGGGAGTCGGGGTTGTCGCGGTCCCACCCCTCGCACCCGTACATGCGCTTGCCGCCCTTGAGCTCGATGATCCGCAGGCGGTTCGGCGAGCCGTCCTCGTGCTTTCGGCCGGCCTCCTCGCAGACCTTGCAGGGGCCGAGGAACTTGTCCTCGTCCATCCCGCTCCAGATCTGCTTGGCGAGGTCCTCGCGCTTTTCCTCGAGCTCCGTGGTGGTCGTGTGGAGCATCTCGCGGCTGATCCGCAGAACCTCGTCCTTGGTGGTCTTCCCGGCCGCGATCTGGTCCATGTCGGACTCAAGCTCCGCAGTCATCTCCGGCGTCGCCATGCGGGGGACGTAGTCGTGGAACGCCCGGTACATCGCGATCCCCGTCTCCGAGGGTTCCGGTGGGTTGCCGAAGACGTACCCACGGTCGTAGAGCTTCTGGATGATGTCCGCGCGCGTCGCCTTGGTCCCGAGGCCGCGCTCCTCCATCAGCTCGATCAGGCGGCCCTGGCTGATGCGCAACGGGGGCTGGGTCTCCTTGTCGACCATCCACGGATCACCGTCGATCTCGAGGCTCTGTCCCTCCTCCAGCTTGGGAATCTCCTCGTCGGCGGAGCGGGCGTAGGTGTAGATCGCCGCGTAGCCGGGATCGACGACGACCGAGCCGCGCACGAAGTAGGTCTCCGAGCCGGCCTCGATGTCGGCCCGGGTCGACTCGGTGATCATCGGGTCCGAAAAGGTGGCCAGGAAGCGGCGGACGACGAGCTCGTAGACGCGCCGCTTTGGCCCCTCGAAGGCTGCCGGGTCGACCGCGTG
>VAYL01000150.1:9058-13667 GCA_005884305.1 Actinomycetota bacterium | reverse complement strand
TCCGGGATCCGGACGAGCGAGCGGACCAGCTCCTTGGTGTTGAGCGACTGCGGATAGACGGTGTTGTCGGTGCGCGGGTAGGAGATGAACCCGTCCATGTAAAGGTCCTCCGCGAGCCGCATCGCCCGCGACGGCGTGATGCCGAGGCGGCTGGAGGCGTCGGTCGTGAAGGCCGTCGTGTTGTAGGGCGTGGGCGGACGCCGGGAGTTGCGCCGCGAGGAGACCTCCTTGACGAGGCCGGGCGACTTGGTCCCGGCGAGGGCCGCATCGGCCTCAGCCTTCTCCCAGAACTTGTCGGTCGCGTGATGGGCCTCGAAGGCGCCGTCGGGATGCTCGAAGCGGGCGAAGACCTCCCAGTAGGGCTTGGGCACGTGGGCGCGGCGCTCGAGCTCGCGCTCGACGATCAGGCCGAGGGTCGGGCTCTGGACGCGGCCGACGGAGAGGAAGTTGGAGCCGAACCGGCGGGTTGCGAGCGAGACGGCGCGCGTCAGCGTCGCGCCCCAGATGAGGTCGATGTCCTGGCGCGCCGCGCCGGCGTGGGCGAGGTCATAGGAGAGGTCGTCGAGCGATCCAAAGGCCCGCTCGATCTCCTGCTTGGTGAGGGCCGAGTAGCGGGCGCGCTCGATCCGTGGCTGGGTCGCGAGCGCGTCGCCGTCCGATGAGGCGCCGCCGGCGCCGACCACCTGCGGGTTCGCCTCGATGATCGCCTCGAGCGCCTCCAGGCCGATCAGCTCACCCTCACGGTCGTAGTCGGTCGCGATCACGACCTCGTCGGCGTCCTTGGCGACCTTCTTGATCGCCTTGACGACGTTCTTGTCGGTCGGCTCCTTGATGATCTCGGCGTCGATCAGCTCGTGCAGATCGGTCTGCTGCCAGTTCGAGTAGCCCTCGGTGAAGGCAGGGCTCATCACGTGGCCCTTCAGCCCGATGGCGATGTGGTCGCCATCGGAATCGGACCACGTGTAATAGGGGACCTTGTAGACCGCGTCGGCCTTTGCGGCGCCGCCGCTCAGGATTTCGGCGATCTTCTTGGCCGAGTTGTTCTTCTCCGTGACTATCAGGCGCATTGCAGGCCTCGTCCGGTTGTTTGCCCGAAACAGTGAGGCGGGACACCATGCCCCGCCCATCGGACGGCGAGAGTAGCAGGGGGTCTTTTCGTGCCTGGGCGCTTAGACGACGCGCATCGGCAGGCCGCCCCGGGGCGACAGCGTCGGCATCTGGCGGACCCGCATCGACCAGCCTGGCTCGAGATCCAGCCGGAATCGGCGCAGGACCGTGGCCGCGATCGCGCGAATCTCGAGCTCCCCGAAGCGCATCCCGATGCAGATCCTGGGGCCGCCGCCAAACGGGATATAGGCTCCCTTTGGCAGGTTCGCTCGCCCCTCCGGACCGAATCGCTCGGGCTTGAACGCATGCGGATCCGGGAAGACCTCGGGCAGGCGGTGGCTCGCCCATGAGGAGTAGCTGACCGGGAGGCCGGCCGGGATGCGGTAGCCGCCGAACTCGAACTCCATCGCGGAGCGCCGCGGGCCGATCCACGCCGGCGGATACAGCCGCAGCGTCTCGTGGACTGCCATGTCGAGCTCGGGCATCTCGCCGAAGAGCTGCGCGGCGTCGGGATCGCCATCGCCGGCGACCGCTTTGCGCTCGGCGGCCAGGCGCTCCGCCCACTCGGGATGGCGGGCCAGTTCGTAGAACAGGAACGCGACCGTCGAGGTGGTCGTGTCGTGGCCGGCGAAGAGCAGCGTCAGGATCTGGTCGCGCACCTGCTCGTCGGTGAACCGCTCGCCCTCGGAGTCCTCGGCCTCGATCAACAGCCCGAGGATGTCATCGCCCGCATGGCCCTCGCGGCGGCGGCGGGCGATCTCGCCGAGGATGATCCCGTCGAGGGTCTGGCGCACCCGGCGCAGGCGGGAGAACGGGCTACCGGGCCCGCGCAGCACCTAGAGCCAGTACTCGCGCTCATAGAAGGAGAGCCCCCGCTCGAACGTCGCCGCGACGTCGATGCCGGCGCGGTCCGGGTCGAAACCGAACAGCGCGCGCATCGCGACGCGCATCGTCACGTGCCGGGTCCAGTCGTAAAGGTCGATCCGCTGGCCGGCTCGCCATCCCTCGAGCGCGCGGTTCGCCTCCTCGCTCATGACGTCGGCCGCGGCCGCGATCCGCTCGCGGTGGAAGACCGGAACCATGATGTCGCGGGCGCGGTCGTGGTAGGCGCCGTCGGTGGTCAGAAGGCCGTCGCCGATCAGCGGGATCAGGTCGCCGAGGCTCCCGTCGCGCCACCTGAACTTGTCGCGGTCCGTGACGAGCATGAACCGGTTGGCCTCAGGGCCGAGCATGAACACATGGATCGCGTGAAAGATCCGGATCGCGAATACCGGTCCATGCTCCTCGTAGGCGGGCAAGAGAACCGACAGCGGATCGCGGCGCATCCGCTCGGTGCGGGCGATGCTGGGAAGCTTGCCGCCGGGCGGAAGCGTCGCGCCGCGCGTGGCGCGCAGCTCACTGGCCCAGTCCTCGCGGATCCTCGCGAACGGGTTGGTCGTCGGTGCGGGCGGCACATCCAGAGCCACGCCCTTAGGTTAGACCGAGCACTGGCCGACTGGCCAAAGTCCGCTTGCGCGGACGTCGCGGGTTGGACCGTGGGCGTCCGGTCGCGCCGGCGGAAGCGCGGGCAACGACGGGAGGCAAGTCCCAAGGTGATTGCCGGGTCAACGCAATCCGCATCCGGAGCGCGGACGTGGATTGCGTTGAAGCGGGGTTTACCCCGGGTCGAGTGAATCCGCTCCCGGAAACCGGGAATGGATTCACTCGACCCGGCCTCGACCCTCACCCTCATTGCCATCCTGGAGGCGCCTGTCGTGATGATCCGGCGGCGCTGTTCTACGCTGTCCCTCATGCCCGCCCAGGCCTACGCAGGCAAGGAATGCGTCTGCCAGCTCCGCAAGGGGATCTGCGATCAGTCGTGCGTGCGGGACATGCTGGCGACGCCGCTCTACATCGCGTGCCTGCGCCTGGAGAAGGTCGAGGGGCTCCTTGCCTGCGACGGCGCCGTGACGCTCGTCGCGCCTGAAGCCGGACCGGAGCTGACCGAGTACGCACGCGAGGGCACGATCCACTGGGAGCGGCGCGAGTTCCGCGACGGCGATCTCGACGGCAGGTTCCTCGCGATCGCCGCGACGAGCATCACCGACGTCAACATCTCCGTCTACGAGGGAGCGGAGCGCCGGGCGATGCTCTGCAACGTCGTCGACGTGCCGCCGCTCTGCAACTTCATCCTGCCGGCGATCGTCCGCACCGGGCCGCTGGCGATCGCGATCTCCACGGCCGGTGCCTCCCCCGCCCTCGCCAAGCGCATGAAGCGCGAGATCGCGGACACATACGGGGAGCCGTACGCGCGCCTCGCGGTGATCTTGAATGACGCCCGCGGCTGGGCGAAGGCCACGCTTCCCACCTACCGGGACCGCAAGGAGTTCTTCGAGGGGACGGCGATCCCGACCCCATCGAGCTGATTCGCGACGGGCGCGAGGATGACGTCCGCGAGCTGATCGAGGCCGCGAAGGAAACGCACGCGGCACCCGCGGCCGGATAGCCTCCGGCGCGTGCAGTACCGGAAGCTCGGCACGTCGGACATCGAGGTCTCCGAGATCTCGCTTGGCTCGTGGCTCACCTACGGCGCGGGAGTCGAGCGCGACAAGACCGAGGCCTGCACCCGCGCCGCGTTCGACGCCGGGATCAACTTCTTCGACACGGCCAACATCTACGGCGTCGGGGCCGCGGAGTCGGTGTGGGGTGAGGTCCTGAGCGAGTTCGACCGCTCCTCCTACGTGCTCGCGACGAAGCTCTTCTTCCCAATGTCAGAGACTGACCAGGGCCTGTCGCGCGACCAAGTCCACAAGCAGCTCGACGCGTCGCTCGAGCGCCTGCAGACCGACTACGTCGACGTCTACCAGTGCCACCGCCCCGACCCGGACACGCCGATCGAGGAGACGATGGAGGCGCTCACCGAGGTTGTCGAGGCAGGGAAGGTGCGGCAGATCGGCTTCTCCGAGTGGACGATCGAGCAGATCCAGGCGAGTTGCGACGTCCCGAACACGAGGGACTTCGTCTCCTCGCAGCCGCAGTACAACATGATCTGGCGCGCGCCCGAAGCGGAGCTGATCCCCTTCTGCGAGGAGCACGGGATCTCGCAGATCGTCTGGTCGCCGCTCGCCCAGGGTGTCCTCACCGGCAAGTACAAGCCGGGCAATCCGCCGCCGCCGGGCACGCGGGCGGCGCACGACGAGATGAGCGTCTCGATCTCGCGCTACATGGTCGACCCGGTGCTCGAGGCGGTCCAGAAGGTGGCTGCCATCGCCGCCGACGCGGGGCTCGACATGGTCGAGCTCGCGCTGGCGTGGGTGCTTCGCAAGGACAACGTGGCCTCCGCGATCATCGGCGCCTCGCGGGCGGACCAGGTGTACGCCAACGCCGAGGCGTCAGGGACCGA
The DNA here is from genome assembly GCA_005884305.1 of Actinomycetota bacterium. GTDB lineage: Bacteria > Actinomycetota > Thermoleophilia > Solirubrobacterales > 70-9 > AC-56. Next base: position 9,178 of record VAYL01000150.1, on the reverse strand, counting down.
GCTATCTCAAGAAGTCCTCGACGCGGTCGACGAGGCGCTCGCCGACGTGGCGATCACAAAGCCGCAGCTGGCGGCCTTCGCCCAGGAGGGCGTCAAGCACCGCGACTCGTAGAGACCGTC
>VAYL01000150.1:0-9048 GCA_005884305.1 Actinomycetota bacterium | reverse complement strand
CGCGATGGCGTCCCCAATGTCGCAAACGATGATGGGGTCAGCCCGACGGCAGCGCGTAGATCGCCACCGCGGCGAAATGGGCCGCGGCGGCAGCCAGGACGAGCGCGTGGAAGACCTCGTGGTAGCCGAAGACGGCCGGATTGGGATCGGGCCGCTGGCGCGCGTAGACGATCGCCCCGGCCGTGTACAGCACGCCGCCGGTTGCAATGAGCACCCCCGCTCCAAGACCCGCCTCGACCACGATCGCCGGGAAGCCGAGCGCGCCGATCCAACCCACCGCGAGGTAGACGATCGTCGTCGCCCACTTCGGCGCGTCCACCCAGATGAGCTCGACGACGATGCCCGCCGCCGCGCCGGCCCACACCGCGATCAGGAGGGCGCTGGCCAGCGGGCCGTGCATCACGAGCAGCGCGAACGGTGTCACCGTGCCGGCGATCAGCATGAAGATCATCGAGTGGTCCAGGCGCCGCATCCAGCGGCGGATCTCGGGCCGCTGCCAATTCACCCGGTGATAGAGCGCGCTGGTTCCGAGCAGAGCCGATAGCGAGAACGCGTAGATCGCGACCCCGAGACGCGCGTGGCCGCTCGGGGCCGCGACGATGAGGCCGGCGCCCGCGACGAGCGAGATGAAGAAGGCCCACTCGTGGGTCACGCCGCGAAGCCGCGGCTTCGTCCGGGCGATGAGATCCTCGGCAGCCGCCTTGGCGTCCGTGACCCGCTCCGTGGCGGCCGCCTTGGCGTCGGTGACCCGCCCCGACGCAGTGGCCCGCGCCTCCGACATGCGCTCGCCCGCGGCCGCCCTGGCCTCCGACATGCGCTCCGACGCGGTCCCCCGCGCCTCGCTCACCCGCTCCTTCGCTCGCTCCCGCCTGGTCATCGCGCGAGCGTACCGAACGGCGGCAGGAGCGCGGGGCACCTGGCCGCGCTCGGTTCAAGCGGAGCCCTGGCCGTCCAGCGGCCCCGGCGGCGAGGAGGCAAGTAGGGCAGCAGTCATGGTGACGCGAGCGCTTGGTGTGACCGCGCGGGTCCAGTGACACGTCCTCAGCGATGGTCGAAAAGCCCACCCATATGTGCGGTTATCCGACCATCGCGAGGCGGACTGGCCGGGGGCCGCCCTACTCGCCCCGATCCCGACGGCGACCCTGCGTGGCAGCAGTCGGCAACCAACCCGCACGATGCGGGATCAGCTTCGTGGTCGCCATGCCTGAACCACTACATCTAGCGCCTGAATACCGAAAGGAGAACGCTACCCCTAGTAGAATTATGGGAGTGGTTTGCCCGTCTTGTCGCACCCAAACCCGCGTTCTGGAGAGCCGTCGCGCGCCCGACGGCGACTCGGTCAGGCGCCGCCGCGAGTGCCCGGAGTGCGGCCGGCGGTTCACCACCTTCGAGCGCCGGGAGCCCGAGCCGGCCGATGTGATCAAGCGCGACGGCGAGCGCCAGCGATTCGACCGGACCAAGCTCCGCGCGGCGTTGCTGAAGGCGGGCCACAAGCGCCCGATCACGGCGGTCGACATGGAGGCGATCGTCGATCGGATCGAGATGGTGGCTTCCGATACCGGCGAGCTCTCCACGGAGCGGATCGGCGAGCTCTGCCTCGCCGAGCTCGAGACGCTGGACCACGGCGCCTACCTGCAGTTCCTCGGGACCTTGCCGCCCCCGGCCGCCGCAATTTCCGGCGATTCGGACCCCGAACGTTCCGTCCGGGTCGCGCGCGAGGATCCTCAGTCACCCCCGAAAGCTGCCGCAAGGAGAGGACTTGATGAGTAAAACCGCCGCAAACGAGGCACAAATCACGGACGCGGGGCTGACCGTCGACCGGCGCTACACGGCCCCCGGCGTCCACCCCTTCGACGAGGTCGAGTGGGAGGTGCGCGACGCGATCATCGGCGATCCGGAGAACCCCGCGTTCGAGCAGCGGGGCGTCGAGTTCCCGAAGAGCTGGTCGCAGAACGCCGCCAACATCGTCGCCCAGAAGTACTTCCGCGGCCGCATCGGCTCCCCGGAGCGCGAGAGCTCCGTCAAGCAGATGATCTCGCGGGTCGCCGGGACGATCGCGGGCTGGGGCCGCGAGCTCGACTACTTTGCCACCGCCGAGGACGCCGACGCCTTCGAGGCCGAGCTCACCCACATCCTGCTCCACCAGGAAGCCGCCTTCAACAGCCCGGTGTGGTTCAACGTCGGCTTCGAGGAGCACCCGCAGTGCTCCGCCTGCTTCATCCTGAGCGTCGAGGACACGATGGAGTCCATCCTCGACTGGAACACCAAGGAGGGGATGATCTTCCGCGGCGGCTCCGGGTCCGGCATCAACCTCTCGAACATCCGCTCCTCCAAGGAGCACCTCTCCAAGGGCGGGCTCGCCTCGGGGCCGGTCAGCTTCATGCGCGGCGCCGACGCTTGGGCGGGCACGATCAAGTCGGGCGGCAAGACCCGCCGCGCGGCGAAGATGGTCGTCCTCGACGTCGACCATCCCGACATCCGCGACTTCATCTGGTGCAAGGCCAAGGAGGAGGAGAAGGCCGCCGCCCTGCGCGACGCGGGCTTCGACATGCGAATCGACAGCGACTCCTTCCACTCGATCCAGTACCAGAACGCCAACAACTCGGTCCGCGTCACCGAGGACTTCATGCAGGCCGTCGAGGCCGGCGACGACTGGGACCTGACCGCGAGGGTCACCGGCGAGCCGCTCGAGACCATCCCGGCGCGCGAGCTGATGCGCGAGATCGCCGACGCCGCGTGGCGCTGCGCCGATCCGGGCGTGCAGTACGACACCACGATCAACCGCTGGCACACGAGCCCGGAGTCGGGGCGGATCAACGCGTCCAACCCGTGCTCCGAGTACATGCACGTCGACGACTCGGCCTGCAACCTCGCGTCGATCAATCTCATGAAGTTCCGCCGTGCGGACGGCAGCTTCGACGTCGACCGCTTCGCGCACGTCGTCGACGTCGTGTTCGCGGCGCAGGAGATCATCGTCGGGCCGTCGAGCTACCCCACCGAGGAGATCGGCAACAACGCGCGCGCGTTCCGCCAGATCGGACTCGGCTACGCCAACCTGGGTGCGCTGCTGATGGCCGACGGCGTGCCGTACGACTCCGACCAGGGCCGCAACGTGGCCGCAGCGATCACCGCGCTCATGACCGGCCGGGCCTACCGGCAGTCGGCGGTGATCTCGGCTAGCACCGGCCCGTACGACGAGTACGAGCCGAACCGCGAGGCCCACAACAACGTCATGCGGATGCACCGCGACGCCTCCTATGAGATCGATTCGACGGGAGTCAAGGGCGATCTGATCGAAGCGGCCCGTTCAGCCTGGGACGAGGCCGTCGCGCTCGGCGACGAGCACGGCTACCGCAACGCGCAGGCGACGGTGCTCGCCCCCACCGGGACGATCAGCTTCCTGATGGACTGCGACACCACCGGCATCGAGCCGGACTTCTCGCTGGTCAAGTTCAAGGAGCTGGTCGGCGGCGGTCAGATGACGATCGTCAACCGCACGGTGCCGATGGCGCTTCGGACGCTCGGCTACTCGGACACCGAGATCGAGCAGATCGAGGCCTACATCAACGACAAGGCGACGATCGTCGGCGCGCCGGGCCTAAAGGACGAGCACCTGCCGGTGTTCGACGTGGCCGTCGGCGAGCGGGCGATCTCGCACATGGGCCATATCCGGATGATGTCGGCGGTCCAGCCGTTCATCTCGGGGGCGATCTCAAAGACGGTCAATCTGCCCGAGTCGGCGACCATCGAGGACATCGCCGACGCCTACGTGCAGGGCCACAAGCTCGGCCTGAAGGCGCTCGCGATCTATCGCGACGGATCGAAGACCGCGCAGGCCCTCCGCACCGACGCCGGCGACAAGAAGTCGGAGCCGGTCGCGGAAGAGGCTCCCGTCGAGGCGCGTCCGGTACGGCGCAAGATGCCGCGCGAGCGCGAGTCGATCACACACAAGTTCTCGATCGCCGGCCACGAGGGCTACATCACGGCCGGCAAGTACCCGGACGGCTCGGTCGGCGAGATCTTCCTCACCGACATCGGCAAGGAGGGCTCGACGCTGCGCGGGATGATGAACGCGTTCGCGACCGCGATCTCGATCGGCCTCCAGTATGGAGTGCCGCTCGATACGTTCGTGAAGAAGTTCAGCTACATGCGCTTCGACCCGGAGGGGATCACGTCGAACCCGGAGATCCCGTTCGCGAAGTCGATGCCCGACTACATCATGCGCTGGCTCGGCAGCCGCTTCATCGACGACCTGGACGAGCTCGAGGACCTGGGCATCCTGACCGCGGAGGTCCGGGCCCGCAAGGAAGCCCAGCAGTCGCTGTTCGAGGAATCGAACGGCGGCGGCAACGGGAACGGCAACGGCCACTCGGCCGACGCCCCCGCGGACGTCAGCTCGGTCCCGGCGGTCGCGGCGCTCACCGACACGCCGCCGGTGATCCCGGCGAAGATGTCGGGCACCGACCTGGGCCCGGCCTGCGAGCAGTGCGGCGGCATGATGCAGCGCACGGGCAGCTGCTACACGTGCTCGAGCTGCGGCAACAACACCGGCTGCGGGTAGGTAGCCGTCGTCGCATATGCAGACGGACTGGCGCGCTGAACCGCCGGTGTAGGGTCGGGCCGACCAATGCAGCCGGCGTACGCCGGCTGCAAAGCGCAAAGGAGGCGCGAAAAATGAAGAAGCTTTCAATTGCCCTCGTCGTCATGCTGCTCTGCGGGGCGCTGGCGATGGCGGGCACAGCGGTCGCCCGCGGGAAGGCAGCAAGCACCGTCACCATCAGATACAACGGCGACGGATTTCAGGGGAAGGTGAAGAGCTCGCGGGCCAGGTGCGTGAAGAACCGCACGGTCAAGGTCTACAAGCAGAAGGGCGCTTCACAGAATCGGAGCGCGGACACGAAGCTCTTCAAGGACACCACCGACAGCGAAGGCCGATGGGACACCGGTAACTCCGGGCTGGCTCACGGCAAGTTCTATGCCTTCGCAAAGGGAACCAGCGCCTGCAAGCGCGCCTTCAGCAAGACGATCAAGGTCTAACCCGCAGCGACGGCCCAATCGACGTCAGCCGCACCATTCACTCCGGACAGTCGCCGCTCGCGCGGCGGGGCGCCAGCGGCTCATGGGTGCTTGATCTAGGATTGCCGAAGGAGTCCGAACCGCGTGAAAGGATTTTCGTGAGCATGGACGAGCTCGAAGAGATGGGGCCGATCGACTATCTGTTGATCGAATGGGCCAGGCCGAGGCCAACCGGCGAGATTGCGTCGATCGTGGTCGACCTCGTCGACCGTGGGCTCATTCGCATACTCGATTTGGCGTTCATTGCCAAGGACGAGGACGGCACCGTCAGGGCCCTGGAGATCGCCGACATCGGCAAGGAGGTCGAGGAGCTGCAGGTGTTCGAAGGCGCCTCGTCAGGGCTCGTGTCCGAGGAGGACGTCGAGGACGCCGGCTCGGCGCTGGAGCCCGGTTCGACGGGAGCCCTTCTGGTGTTCGAGAACCGGTGGGCGGCTCCGTTCGCGACCGCCGTCCGGCGCTCTGGAGGCCAACTGGTCGCCAACGGCCGGATCCCGGTCCAAGCCGTCCTCGCCGCGCTTGATGCGCTCGAGAAGGCCTGAGAGGAAAGGAGGAGCCGATGCCAGGATTGCTACGAGGGATGGCACGGACCGCGGTGGTCGCTGGAACGGCGACCGCCGTCAGCAACCGCGTATCGCGTCGTCAGGGGGAGCGCTGGGCTCAGCAGGAACCCCAGCAGGCCTACGCTGAGCCACCACCAGCCGCGGCACCACCGCCGCAGGCAGACCCAATCGAGCGGCTCAAGGAGCTCGGTGAGCTGCACGAGAAGGGTGTCCTCACCGACGAGGAGTTCGCCGCCCAAAAGGCAAAGGTGCTCGCCTCCTAGGAGGGTCTGACCGTTCCCCCGCGGATGATGCGGGCGTGAAGGCCCGTCGGCTTCTGCACCGCAATACGGAAACGATTGCCGGGACCGTTTACGGACCGATCGTCGTTCTCTCAATGCTCACCGCGGGGGCCGTCTGCTACGAGCGCGACCCATGGCGGCTCGTTGCGATCGCGGTAGGACCATGAAAAACCGAGCGACGATCCTCATCCTCGGCTCGGCGCAGTTCGTGATGGTGCTCGACACGACCGTCATGAACGTGTCGATCTCGCAGGTGGTCGCGGACCTCGACACGACCGTTCCCGCGGTGCAGCTTGCGATCACTGCCTACGCGCTCGTGATGGCCGCCTTCATGCTCACCGGAGCCAAGCTCGGGGACATGTATGGGAGACGCCGGATCTTTGCGATCGGGCTCGGGGTTTACGGCACCGGCTCCCTGATCACGGCCCTCAGCCCGAATGTGGGTGTCCTGCTGGGCGGCTGGTCATTCGTGGAGGGCTTTGGCGCCGTGTTGGTGATTCCCGCGATCGCGGCGCTCACCGCAACTAACTACGAGGGCAAGGAGCGCGCGCTTGCCTTCGGTCTCCTCGGCGGCATCGCCGGCGCCGGCGTCGCTGCCGGACCGTTGATCGGAGGGTTTGTCACCAGCGCGCTGACATGGCGCGTCGTGTTCGCCGCCGAGACGGTGGTCGTGATCGCGATTCTCGTGTTCGGCATTCGGAGTATCAAGGATTCACCTCCACCCACGACTCGCGAGAAGCTCGATGTGGTGGGCGCCGTGCTGTCGGCGCTGGGACTCGGCCTCGTCGTCTTCGGGATCCTGAAGAGCAGCCAGTGGGGACTCATCACACCGACCGGCGCGCTGACGATCGGAGGCACCGAGATCACGCCCTTCGGCCTTTCCGCGGTGCCGTTCATCATCGCCGCCGGCGTCGTGGTGCTCTTGGTGTTCCGCCGCTGGGAGCAGCGCCAGATGCGCATGGACCGCATACCGCTGCTGCGTCCCGACCTGCTGCGGCTTCCGCAGCTTCGAGGTGGGCTCACGATGTTCGTCGCCTCGTACCTGATCATGGCCGGCTCCTTCTTCGCGTTGCCGCTCTACCTGCAGCTGGTCCTCGGCAAGGATGCGCTCGACACCGGGATCGCGATCCTTCCGATCTCGGTCGCGATGATCGTTGCGGCGATCCTCGGCGGACGCCTTGCGGACCGTGTGGCGCCACGACGCATCGTGCGCATTGGCCTGGCGATTCTCTTCGTGGGCCTGATCGGTTTGATGTCCTCGATCTCTCCCTCGCTTGCGTCGCCGGTGTTCTCGGTGTCCTTGGCGCTCTTCGGGGCCGGGGTCGGTTTTGTCGTCTCCCAGCTTGGGAACGTCGTCATGTCCTCGGTCGAGCGATCGCGGAGCAGCGAAGTCGGTGGCCTGCAAGGCGCCGCGCAGAGCCTCGGTTCGTCCCTTGGCACGGCGCTGATCGGGGCGGTGCTCTTGGCTGGGCTGACGAGCGGATTTCACGAGAACGTGCTCGCCGACGAGTCGATCCCCGCCGATGTCCAGCAACAGCTCGTCGACGCAACCGACCAGGGCGTCGCGATGATCTCCAAACCCCAGGCGGAAGCGACGGTGTCCAAGGCCGGCCTGCCGCCCGACGAGGCGACGGCCGTTCTGAACCATTACAGCGAGGCCCAGATCGAGGCGCTCAAGCGGGCGGTGCTCGCGGCCTCCCTGTTCGCGCTCCTGGCACTCTGGTTCGCCGGCGACCTACCGGGCGTCCCGCTGGGCACCGGCGAAGCGGGCCCTGGTCCGGCCTCTGGGCGCCGAGGCCGGAACTAGCCGACGTACGATCTCTGGAGCTCGCCTCCGATCTCGCGGATGGCCCCGCCCGGGGTCAATTCCCGGGCTCCAGGATGAATCCGGCGGGATCGAACTGGCCGGAGCCTTCCTGCATACCCTCACTCGTGATGGTCTGCGGATGGGTCGCCCGCACCTGCCGAAGCACCTTCGCCGGCACGACACGCTCGTCGTACGGGCAGAGCATCGTCACCGGCCAGGAGCCGAACGCGATGTTCAGGAGGGATTCAAGGCGGGTCCATCGGCGCACCTCGGACGGCGATCTGCCGCTCCAGATCGGCTCGGCGAGGATCCTTACCCAGCTCGCCCCATCCCCGAGCGCGGTGCGGGCGAAGTCGCCGAAGCCCGCGACCGCGGACGTCGGCGCGTCGAATCTCGCGGCGAAGTCGGCGAACTCGACCTCGCGCGAGGCGCCGATGTTCCGGCGCAGGAGTCGGATGTTCTTCGGTGTCGTAACCGCGAGCACCGCCTCGGACCGCTCGATCCCAGCCGTGAGGAAGGGCCCGGCCACGGCGACGAATTCCTCATCGCTCGCATACACAAGCGCGAGGTGCTCCAGCACGGGGCCGGTAGGCCCGCCCCTGACCAGATAGTCGATGGTGACTCCGAGCGTGTCCGCGAGCGACGAGAGCGTCGCGGGTCGCAGGTTCCGGCGTCGGCTTGACTCGATCTGGGCGATCGCGGACCAGCTGATCCCCGACCGGAAAGCCAATTCCTCCCGAGTCCACCCAAGCCGCTCCCTCCCCCTCTTGACTCGGGTTCCGATTACCGACTCGCTTGGCGCGGACATCTCGGGCACTCCTCGCTCCCGCTCGGGGCGGAGGATACCCGGCATGCGCTAGTTTGTGTATGTCAGCTGACAGACTCAATGTGACATGCAATCCGCTGCCGCCCAACCGATCAGCCCGCTAGGCGCCGAGGGAATCGAGCTTCGGCTCCTGCGCTACTTCCTGGCCGTGGCCGAGGAGGGGCATTTCGGACGCGCGGCCAAGCGCCTGCACATCTCGCAGCCGCCGCTCTCGCAGGCGATCCGGAAGCTGGAGGGCCGGCTCGGAGTTGAGCTCTTCCATCGCCGCAGCGGCGGGATCGAGCTGACCGAGGCAGGCGCCACTTTCGCCCCGGAGGCGAGGAAGGTCCTCGCCGGCGTCGACGTCGCTGTCGCCGAGGCGCGCCGCGCAGGCGGCGCCGACACGGGACTGCGGATCGGGGCAGCCGCGCACATCCAGCTCGAGCCGCTGCACAGATTTGTCGCCGCCCTTCGCGAACGCCGGGTCATCTCCCAGGCTGACGTCACCCGTCTGCCCTC
>VAYL01000149.1:15641-20286 GCA_005884305.1 Actinomycetota bacterium | reverse complement strand
GCAGCGCACCATCGCGGTGCAGCTGCACCATCAGCCCTCCAAGTTCGCTGTCCACTTCGCTCAAGGCGGCCAGGGTGCAGCGCCAGCGAAGCCTCATCGTCGCGAGCGCGTCCCTGTGGAGCCGCGGCAAACGGGCGATCGCGCGCGGCTTGTCGGACACCTTCGCCTCGTCGAACGAGGGGGGTTTGGGCAGCTTCTCGTGCGCGTAGCGCTGATATGCCGCCGTATCCGGCGGCACCGGATTGTCGCCCGCGCAGGGACCGGTATCCATGCGGTTCACGTGGGGCGCCGTGTACGAAAGCCACGCGAAGAACGGCTGCGATCCCTGCACGCTGTCGTGAATGAACGCACCCGCCTTGTCCGTGAGGACGTCGGTGGAATAGTCGGAGCGATTGGTGCCGTAGGACTCGCGGACCCCGTCGTCGCTCACGTGGTAATCGAAGTAGGTGTTGTACTCCTGGGTGAACGCGAACCATCGATCGAACCCGGGCGCCGACTGGTAGTGGGAACTTGCCGATGAACCCGGTTTGATATCCAGCGCGATCGAGCCACACGGGGAGCGTGTTCTGTGGGTCGCGGAGGCTGGCATACCCGATCAGGTTCGAGAAGACCCCGTGGTTGTGCGGGTACTGCCCGGTGAGGATGCCCGCCCGGTCCGGGCAGCAAAGCGGCGGCGCCGCGAGCGCGTCGGTGAATTTCGTGCCGCGGTCGACGATCCACTTGAACGTCTCGGGCATGTACCGGCGGCGAAAGCTGTTCGTCGCCTGATCGTCGACGAGCACGAAGAGGAAGTTCGGTGGCTTCACTCCTGCCCGCTCGGCACCGGCGGAGTGATGAGCAGACGGGTGGGCACCGTTCGCCCCAGTCGCTAAGACCACGGCAGTAGTGGCGAGTAGCGCCGCGCTCGCCGTCACAACCCAACGTATCCGCCTGGTGATCACACCCCAAACCCTGCCCGCGGGAACTGTACCGGGCGCAGACGCTACCTCCCCGCGGCGGATGACCGCATCTCGCGCATTACGATCCGGCTCGATGGGACTACCCGCCACGAGCGTGACCAGGGTCAGCGCTGCCCTCTCGCTGGTGGCGCTGGTTACCGTCGCGCTCTCGGACTTTCTCCTCACTGGATTCTGGGACAGAAACGCGATGGTGACGTCGGTCGTCGCGGACATCTTGGTCCTGATCGTCGGCGTGGCGGTCGTCAACGAGTTCCTGTCCGCACGGGCACGGCGTGAGTGGCGTCTGCTATCCGACTACGGGTTCGTCGAGCTCGGTGAGGTCACCCGCCACACCTGGGTGATGCTCGCTCAGCACATTGGCGTCGGCAAGCGCGAATCGCTCACCCTCAGCGAGCTCCGAGACCTCGTCCACGCGCCGCAGGCGGATGAGGCTCTCCGCGAGCTCGCCCTCGCGGTCGCCACGGACGAGTCACGGCGCCGCTCGCTCCACGAGCTCGTCGCCGATCTGGCCGACAACGCCCGTGCACGGCTCGGGAGGTGGGCGCCCGTGCTCGTGGAGGCGCCGTTCCCCCACTCCATGACTCGATTCGTGCGCCTACAGGCTCGGCTCACGCGGCTGCAGACCGTGCTATGGGAGGACTCCTTGAATTGGCGCCCCAGCTACGAGGGATCGGGCGATGCCGAATGGATCGCCGAGCGGATCGCGAACATCATCCAGCTCGGATCCGAGCTCGACCTCGAGCTACTGGACGTGGTCGAGCATCCCGACCTATGGGGATGGGGAGTCAAGACCCCGGGCGCGGAGCCCGCTCGCTGATCGGCACCCGCCGGCGTCCGATCACGATGCTGGCCGGCCGAAACGGGTAGTGGACTGGCGCTATGACCGTTGCGGTGATCGTCGGCGTGTGCATCGTGCTGCTCGTGCTGGCGTTCCTGTTCCCTCGTCTCTCGCGGCACCCTCAGCGGGGCGTCGACAAGACGCTGGGCGCGGGCCAGCGCGCCGGTGCACAGGCGCCGTCGAAGCTCGGGCAATGGCTCCAGAAGCCCTTCAGCGCATCCCGCAAGGCGACGAACAAGAGCGCCGCGGCAGGACGGCGCGGACGCAGCAAGCTGCCCGTTTAAGCCGTGGCGTAGCGCTCGGCGGCGCGAGCGCGGCGCTTGGCGGCCTCGACCTCGCGGTCCTTCGGTGGCGCCGCCGTCACGAGCCGGTCGAGCAGCTTGGCCGAGGCGCTGGCTACCTCCTGGATCGCAAGCGCGAACGCCTCCTCATTTGCCCGCGAGGGCTGGTTGAACCCGCTGATCTTGCGGGGTCTGCGTCCTTCTCCTCATCTCCGCGTTCCTCTTCCCGAGGCTGTCGCGCCACCCCCAGCGCGGCGTCGACAAGACCCTCGGATTCGGTTAGCGCGCAGGCTCGAAGGCACCGTCGAAACTCGGCGAGTGGCTGCAGAAGCCCTTCCGGGCCTCGCAAAAGGCGGCTGACAAGAGCGCCGCCACGGGGCGCCGCGGCCGCAGCAAGCTGCCGCTCTAAATAAGCCCGCGGCGGGCTGGGCGCATCAAGACGACGTGCGACGGCGAGGCCGCGCGTCAGTTCTTGTCCACGCCCTCGCTTGCGCGCTGCAGCGCGCTGGCCACGGCGGCAATCCGCTCGCCAAACGAGCTGACTCCATTGGCGGCGGCGGCGATCGACTCGAAATCGATCGTCCCATCGCGGCCGGAAACGGCCAAGCGAACTCGTTCGACCAGGCCTCGACTGGCGCGGCGGCGATTGAGGACGGCCAGACCGCCGGCCAGACCGGCCGCAGCTGCTCCGCCGACGATCAGCGGCGTTTTCGCTCGGGAGCCCGCGGCCGCCACGGCCTTCCCAGCCGCACGCGTCCCGGCCGCGGCGGCCGCGCGTGCAGCGGCGGCGTTAGCGGCCGCACCGACAGGCTCCGCCTTCGCGGTTTGACTGCGTCGCGCCGGCCGGCCGGCGGTCGAGCCGGATTTGCGGCGCGATTGGCCCGAGCCACCCGACCTGCCGGTAGAGGCACGGCGCTGCGATCCTGAGGATTTCGAGGTCTTCGTGCTCCGCGGGCCGCTGGACCTCGAGGTCCGACCGGTCGACTTCGATCGTGCCGAGCCGGAGTTCGAGCGTGCCGTCTTCTTGGTCTGTGCCATCTCGGACCTCCTTGCCGTCTCACCCAAAGGGGTTCCCCTCGCGCGGCCGGGGTAAACGAACTGGCGTGACGAGAAGGCCGGGATTGCAACGCGACGTGGCCCAGCGCAACCGCACGCAGAGGAGGCACGCGAAGACGCTCCGGCTGAAGGCGCAGTGGCACCGGCTCGTCAAGCAGCGGCGGGCGCGGGAGCGGCTAGAGCGATCGCGGGCGAGAGTCAGCGAGCAGGTGGCGCGATCGCGCCGGCTCGCCCGCAATGCACCGGACCGCCAGCGCCGGCAGAAAGAGCGGGCGCAGGCGCAGGCGGGCGAAGCCCGCCGTCGGGCCCAGAGCTCGAAGGCCCGTCAGCAGGATCGCGCTCGTCGGGTGCGTCAGCTCGGCAAGAGCTAGCGTCCGGGGATCCCGAACAGGATCCTCTCGACCCGATCCATGAGCTGGTGGCTCGGGTAGCGCGCGTTCTCCACCGTCGCGATCAGATACCTGACGAGCCGTTCTGCCTGTTCCGGTGTATAGGCGAGATTCTCCGCCCTGTCGAGCAACTCCTTGCTCGGATAGCGGACCTCCGTGATCCGGTCCAGGAGCCTGTCCATGTATTCGTCACGAAGCTCCTCCACCTTCAAAGCCATCGCTCCTCCTTTCCGTGATGTCGCACCTCACGAGCGTCGCCGCGTGAAAGCGCCATCCATGCCCGACCGCCGCTCATCGCAGCGACCCCAGGGGTCCAAGGTCCAGATTGAGATCCTCGTCCTCCAGGTCGAATGCCTCCATCAACTCCTCCATCCGCTGCTTGAGCAACATGAACGTCTCGCCGAGCCTCTCCACCTCGTCCGCCGACAGCGATCCGGCCTCGATGCGCCGCAGCGCCTGGCGCTCGAGCAGCTCTCGCAGCACCTCGATCAGCGTCAGGACCAGTTGGGCGAGGCCTTTCTCGAGGCTCTCCCGGTCCGCATTGACGCGGCGTCGGAGCGCGTCGTCCAGCCGCTTCAGCTCGTCTCCGAACAGATCCAGGTCCGGATGGCCGGCGAGGAGCCGGTTCTCTCCGTCCAGTAACCCGTTGTCCCGGCGTAGCCCGTTGTCCCGGCGTCGAGTCATGAGCGCGGCGGAGGGGACGTGAAGCTGTAGGGCGGCCAGGGGCCGGTGCAGGCGATCTTCGCCTCAGCCACCTCCTCGTCCAACTCCGCGACACGGGCGCGGAATGGGGCGACGCGGTCACGATCGACGAGGTAGGACCCGGTAAGAAGCGGGCGGGACTCCGAGCTCGTCTCCTCGGCACCGGTGACGCGAACGTCGCTCTCGCGCGCGATCGCCGACAGCGGCTGGTGGATGCGGGCTGCGACCTGAGCCTGCTGGCGAGTTCGTCCGAGGCGCGTGAGCATGTAGGTCGTGCCCGGACCGCCCGTGGGCTCCGCGGCGGCCGCCGGAGCGGGCTCGTTGTTGAACGTCGCCCGGATGGCGAGCTCCACCGCTCCGCGAACGCGCGACAGCATGGACTGGAACTCGCCGCGGCGCTCGCGGAGCGTGGCCACCGCC
>VAYL01000149.1:14945-15630 GCA_005884305.1 Actinomycetota bacterium | reverse complement strand
CGTGCTGGCGAATCGCATCGGCAACACCGCCGCCTGATCCATCAGCTGCTCGACCACCCTCTCGTGGGCCCACAGGTCGGCCGCGCTCGCCTCAAGCCGCAGATCGTCGTGCCGACTGACGGCGGCAAACAATCCGGCTTCGCCGATCGCCTCCACAGTCGCGCCCCGCAGCCCGGTGCAGCCGCTCGTCGCTGCGGGTGAGTCGGCGATGGCGTACAGGTAGAGCACCGATGCACCATCAGGTCGCGCTTGCCGAGAGCGAATCGCCGCGAGCGCTGAGCGAAACGCCGAACTCGCGCTCCATCGCCTCCACCGAGGAGACGAGCGCCCGCAACCCCACGTACAGAAGGTCGACATCCGCGACTGCGAGCGTGATGTCGCCGTGGATCACCACCCCGCCGTCAAGAAGGCGGTCGACCAGATCGACCAGCGTGACCTGGCGTTCGCGACGCGCTCGGTCGATGTTCGCGGCCTGGCGCGCGCGGGAGGCCTCCCGCCGTTGGCGCCCGCGCTCGATGACGCGCTCACGGCGAACCGCCACTTGGCGACGACGCTCGGCGGCCTCACGTCCGGGTACACCGGTCATCGCGCCGCCTCGATCGAGCTCTTGACGAAGTTGTAGGGCGGCCACGGACCCGTCAACTGGACGTCGGCACCGCGCTCGCGATACTCGTCGGCGAGCTCG
>VAYL01000149.1:1363-14871 GCA_005884305.1 Actinomycetota bacterium | reverse complement strand
GGGTTCAGCAGCGCCTCGGAGGCGTGAGCCGCCATCCGCTCGTGAACCGCTTCAGCCCAATCCTCGGCGATCGCATCGGCTGCTTCTCGCAGCACCGCCTCACGGCGCCTCTGGCCCATATAGGCGGCCCCCGCCGAGGCGCCGGCCTCTTCGTCGCCGGCCGCCCCCGCCGCGATCCCCGCGGCGCGCTCGATCGCGCCCGGCTCGGCGATCAGCTTGACTCCCCACTCGGTCTTTCCCTCGAGGCGCCGCAGGGCATCGGCGAACACGTCGCGCTCGGCGCTCAGCATCTCCTGGACCTGCCCTTCGCTGCGGTAGATCGTGCACAGGCGCAGCGGGACGACAGTCATCCGCGACAGGGCCTTGTCGAGGACCTCCTCGTGCGCCCGCGCCGTGTCCTCGAGCCAACCGACGTCGTTGAGGTTCTCGTGGAGCTGCGCCTCGCCGAACTCGGCGAGGGTCACACGCGAGACGATCGCCGCGAGCTCCTCGTGTTCCACGAGCTCGGCCGGATGACCCGCATCCACACCCGGAGTCTCGTCCGGAAGCCCAGGTCCACCCGCTCGGGTGATGCCGTAGACGTAGTAGGCGGGCGCCTCGTCACGCGCCGCTCGCGGTTCCTCCGCCCGCCGGTGCTCGGTTTCCGCCCTCTGAGGCCGTCGAGCGCTGGACCGCTGCGGCTGTCGTGGCTCCGCGGCCCGGCGCCTCGGCTTGACGGATTCGGCTGCAAGGTGCTCACGGGCGTGGTCGAGCAGGGACTGAGCCATCGCCTCCGCCAGCATCGAACGGACCTTCGCGGCGGCCTCGATGCGGGCCTCGGCCACGAGATCCTGCGCGCGCTCGGCACCGAAGGAGTGAATCGCCTGCCTAAGCGCCTCGAAGGCCTCGTCGTCCTCACGCATCGCCGCGCGTCCGCCTTTCTTCGGCATCCGCAACGGCGCGCTCGAGCTCGGGCTTGGTCATCGTCGAGCGGCCCGTGACGTCCAGCCGCTGGGCGCGTTCGAGCAGCTCGTCCTTCGTCAACTGACGGCCGCCGGCGGACCCCTCCCGGCGCTCGTGGCTCACCCGGGAACGGGTCTCCGGGCCGGGAGGACGCTCCACCACCTCCTCCCGCCGTGTCTCGATGACCACCTCCTCGCCGGGCTCGGGGCCCGGGAGGCCGGCCATCTGCTCCAGGCGCCGCAGCCGAGTCCGGAGGTCCTCATTCTCGCGCTTGAGCTCTCGCGCGTTGCTCGACAGGGTCGGGTCGGACTCCCACCAATTGATCCCCATCTCCTGGGCTCGCTCGACCGACGCAACCAGGAGACGCAGCTTGATCGTCAACAGCTCGATGTCGAGCAGGTTGATCTGGATGTCGCCCGCGATCACGATCCCTTTGTCGAGCACCCGCTCGAGGATGTCGGCCAGGTTCGCCGGGCCGCCCGGCCTCTGGACCTCCATGCGGCGCGGGTCCATCGTGCGGCGGTTGTAGAGGCTCGGTTCAGCGCGCTCCGCCATGACGATCAATCCTCCCCAGCCTCAGCGCGGTGATACCGCCGGGTGCGGTGTGCGCTCGTGACCTCGCCGTCCTTGTCCAGCGTCACCTCGTACTTGCCGAGGACGTCGGTCGTGTTCGGCACGCGCTCGAGCTCCAGAACCTCGAGCGTGACCTTCCATTCGTTGCCGTCCTTCTCCATGCCGGTCACCGATTCGACCGGCCGGCCGATCAACTCCTGACCCTGGCTGACCGCCTCCAGCACGATCTCCCGCATCGGCCGCTTGCTGTTCGCGCCGCTTTTCGACGAGCGGTTGCTCGAGCTCTTCGAGGAGCTCTTGTTCGAGGAGGACCCTCGGCTCGAGCTCTTGCCGCGGCGCTTGGACTCAGCCATCACCAGACCTTTCCTCGGCTGTCAACTCGTCAATCTCCTCGCCGGTGGCGTACCACTTCTCTTCGGTCGCTCGCTGCCGCGCCACTGCCAGGCGCTCGAGGAGCTCGTCCTCCTTGGCCGTTCGTTCCACTTCGCTGATCCGCCCTTCGGTGGCGTCGATCTCGAGCTGGACCATCTCGCGCTTGATGTTTTGTTCGTCGTAGAGCTGCCGGTCCGCCTCCTCGGCGATCTGCTCGGCAACCCACGTGGTGCCGCGAACCGGAGCAAGCGGCAGGAGGACGAGTTCCTTGAACAGCCCCACTACGCCGCCTCCATCGCCAGCTCGACGAAGCTGTGCGGCGGCAGCGGCCCGGTGTACTTGAACTGGATCCTGCCGCTTTGCCCCTCGGCGATCTCGTCGAGTGCGCGGTCGAAATCCCGCTGCCGTCGCTGTTCGACGAGGAACGACGCGTTCAGCGCCATGCGCTCGTGCACGGGCTCGCCGACCTCAACCGCGACCGCGTGCGGAAGCAGGCGGTCGACGATCCGGCGCTCGTCCTCCGCCCGCTTCCGCCCCAGGCACTCGGCGATCAGCTCGCCGATGCGAATGCGCTCGAAGTACGTGGCGTCCTGGGGCTTGTCGCGGATGCTCTCGCGGAGCGCCCTCAGCTCGCCGTCTTCCTCGAGCGCTTCGCGCAGGATCCTCGGCTCGCTGTAGATGCCCTTGACGTTCACCTCCACCTTTCCGTCCATCTCCTCGAGCTGCGTCTCGAGCTCCCGGTGGTGCGCCTTCAGCAGGTCGCGGCGAACCGCTGCCTCATCCGGCATCACCACCCCGAACTGCATCGGGAGGACGGTGCCCTTCTTCAGCGCCCGCTCGAGCACGGCGGAGTGCGTCAGGAGCTCGTCGCGTCCCGCCTCTAGGAATCCTTCCGGGACCGTGCTCGTGAGCGCCCCGAGGCCGCCGTCCGCAACGACTTTGAGCGGCTCGCCGTTGATTCCGGTCTGCTTCAACCGCGAGCTGCGGCGCGCACGGACGACGCCGTAGACGTACCTCACACCGCCGCCGTTCGACTCGCTCATCTGGCCCAGCTCCTAGCTCTTACTGCTCGATCGGCTTCGGGACCCCGAGGATCCGCCGCCAGAGGACCCGCTGCTGCCGCTCTTGCGCCGGCGGCGGGTCGTGCTCGAGCTCGACCGCCTGCGCTCCCCTTGGCGTTCGCCGTCACCGCTGTCCTCGTCTTCCTCGCCGAACAGCGCCTCCTTCGCTCCCTGGAGAACGCCCTTAGTCTTGTTGGACGCGCCTCCCTCGGTGATGCCCTCCATCATCTCCGGTAGGCCCTGCGTCTCAGTGGACATCAGATCCAGCCGGTTGACGGCCTCGGCGAACCGCAGGTACGTGTCGACGCTCGCGATCACGATCCGCGCGTCGACCGTCAGGATCTCGATCCCGATCAGGGACACTCGCACGAAGACGTCGATCACGAGCCCCTTGTCGAGGATCAGCTCGAGGACGTCGTAGAGACCGCTCGATGACGATCGCGCGACGTATCCGCTGCCGCCGCGGTATGGCTGCATCGATCCTCGTTGCTGCATTGCAGTAGCCATCTACGTTCCTTTCTGGATTCGCCTGCTGCCAACGCGCGGTGGCAAAGGCGCGTGGTGCCTGCCTCCGCGAACCAGTTCAGTCACGAGGCCTCGGCGCCAGGCTGTCTGCGTGCCGCTGCTCATCGGCGCGCCCTCGCCGGCTCGAGCTCCTCGTCCTCCTCGAAGTCCTCCTCGTCCTCGTACTCCTCGTCGTCCTGGCCTTCGAAGTCATCCTCCTCGAAGTCCTCCTCATCCTCGAGCTCGTCCCCGTCCTCGTATTCCTCCCCGTCCACGTACTCGGCCTCGGACTCGTCCTCGTCCTCGAGCCCCTCTTCCTCGTCGGCGTCAGCCGCGCTCTCCTCCGCGTCCGGTTCCTCCTCGCCTGCCGGTTCCACCTCGTCGTCCTCGAACAGCTCGGCATATGCCTTGAAGCGATGCAGGTCGGCCCGGATCGCACGTTCGGTCAGGCCCGCGGTGCGGGTCAGCCGCTCCACGACTCCGCTCGGCTCGAGCTCGACCGCCTGCGTTCCCCTTGGCGTTCGCCGTCACCGCTGTCCTCGTCTTCCTCGCCGAACAGTGACGACGCCCGAGTGCTCGATCTCATCTCCGCATTCCCAGTCGAGGCGCTCATTGGGCCGCTCATCGACGATCTGCGCGATGAGCTCGCGGCGGCGTCCCCGGATACTGGCGGCGACATACACGCGTCCTTTGGTGATCCGTTCGGCGGTCTCCACGCGATCCAGGAAGCGCGGGTATTCGTCGAACCGGGTGAATAGCCGGTAGGCGGCTTGGACTGGCACCGCAACCTCGATCGACTCCTGGATCGGAACCGGAAGCCGCCCGTGGAAGCCGTTGGCACTGGAGCCGTTCGCGCCGGAACGCTCCCCGCTCTCCCCGCCGCGACCGGCCGACTCGTCGCCCGCATCCTCCTCGCCGCTCCGCAATCGCTCCACGATCCGGCTCCCGCCGGCGAACCTGGAGATCGCCTTCCCGGCCGGTCCGCCGAGCTTCTCGAGGGCGAAATCAGCGGCGTCCCCGAGCCGCCCGCCCTTCTCGGTATTCGCCGGGTTCAGCCGCTCACGAAGCGATTGGCCCGGGCCACCGCCAGGCTTGACCCGGGGTCGAAGCGACGATGCAACTTCCTTCAGCGCCGGTGAGACGGCCCGGCTCGAGTACCGGGCGGCCTTCGCCCACTCGCTCAGCGCCTCCCGCGCGTATCGCGATAGGCGTGTTTCCTTTGACTGCGCCTGGCTTCCGGCCATTGGTTTTCCTGCTCCCCCTCCCAGCTTCGCCTGGGATGGGTCACATCCGCTTCACCGCCTGATCGGTCGTCTCGCTGATGTTCTGCACGCCGCCCGCGACGCGGCTGATGCGCTGACCGACGCGGTCCGCGCGCTTCGCGGCGTCGTTGACGGCGCCCGCCACCTTTCGTGCGTCGCGTCTGATCCCGTTGCGCTTCGGCAGCGAGAACCCGCTCGGCTTCTTCGGCATCGAGAACCCGCTTCGCTTGGGCATCGCCACACCGAGTACCTTGCGCCGGCGGTTTGTGCGTGCTGCCAGCAGCCCGGCGCCTGCGAGCCCGGCAAGCGCGGCGCCCCCGGCCAGGAGTGGTGTCTTAGCCTTCTGCGCAGCGGTTGCAATACGCGCGGCCGCCGTCTGCGCGCCGTCGCTGACGGTGTCCGCCGCAGCGCGCGCCGGGTTCTGCTTTGCCTTGCTCGTCCGCGTTCGGCTGCTGGTCCGCGGACGGCTCGAGCTGCCCGCGCGCGGGCGCGAGGTGTTCGACTTCGCCCGCGACGAGTTCGACCGCGCCCGCGACGTGGATGAGCCGGCCTTGGCGCGATTCGCCTTGGTCGCCGTGGCGCGGCCGTTGCTTCGCGAGCTGCTGGATCCGCTTCGCGAGCTGCTGCCCGCGCCACCCGAGTTGCGAGACCGGCCCCTCGCCGACTTCGTTGAGCCTCCTCGGCTCGCCGTCTTGGCCTCCATCATCTCTCCTCCGTGTGGACTCCGTTCGGGTCGTCCGTACCCGTTGGGCGGGCGGCATAACCTCCTGCGTCTTTTCGAACAAGCTCGCTGCCATCGAGCCGGCCCGCCGACCAACCACTCGTCGCGGGCGCGCGGCCGACAGGCCAAGGCCTCGCGCCGAAACGAGCCCGGACCCTCGACGTTACGAACGCCACGAGAGGGGTATTCGCCGGGCGGCGCGGCAGAAGCCGCGGATCGGAACATCAAGGAGGAGGCCTATGGGAAGGGCATGGCAACGCACGGCCATCGGCGCCGGAGCGCTTGTTGTGTTCCTGTCGCTTGCCCTTGGGGTGAGCACAGCCGCCGCAAGCGGTGGTTCGGGAACGCAACCGACGACGCTCCACGCGTACAAGGCCGCGATGAGCACCGCCACCACCGCGGACGCAACGACGCTGAAGCTCGACGTACGGGCTCAGCGTTTCGTCGTCCGCCACGGCGATGTCTATGCGAAGGGTCCGGTTACCGCCACGGCGATACAACCGGACGGGACGAAGCAGGTCACGACGCAGCGCGTTCGTCTCAAGGTCGGGACGACGCACAGGTGCCGCATCCTGAACCTGCATCTCGCCCCGCTTTACCTCAACCTGCTCGGGCTTCAGGTGCGAACGAGCGATATCAACCTGAAGATCACGGGGGATCGCCACAGGCTCCTGGGGAGCCTGTTCTGCAGCCTGTCGAGGGGCATCAACCTCAGCCGGCTGCGACTGGCGAGGCGCACCGCACACTCGCTCAATCAGCGGCTGCAGAACCGGCCGCTGAAGGTGGTCAGGTTCAGGGCGCCGATCTATCCGCAGCAGCAGTCGACGTCAACGGGCAGCAGCTCCACGGGCATGATGCGGAGCAGCATTCCTCCGGTTCCACCCGGAAGTTGTGAGGTGCTCGATCTGCTCCTCGGTCCGCTCCACCTCGATCTGCTCGGGCTGATCGTGGATCTGTACGGGCCGACAAGGAGTGACCCGGTCGAGGTTCTCATAACGGCGGATCCGAACGGGGGGCTGCTCGGAAGCCTGTTGTGCCAGACGATCGCGCAGTAGCACGTAGGACCCCGTCCTAATGCAGGCACGGCGGGGCCCGGCGTAACCGGGCCCCGCCCGCCCCTACGGGTTAGCCCGGCGACCGCTATCCGCGCGAAGCGCACCGCACGCGCCCGCAGCGGCGCCAGGGTTAGGCCGTCGCGAAGCGCTCCGCCGCTCGCGCGCGGCGCTTGGCCGCCTCGACCTCGCGGTCCTTCGCCGGAGCGGATGTGATGAGCCGGTCGAGCAGCTTGGCCGAGGCGCTGGCTACCTCCTCGATCGCAAGCTCGAAGGCCTCCTCATTTGCCCGCGAGGGCTGGTTGAACCCGCTGATCTTGCGCACGTACTGCAGCGATGCGGCGCGGATCTCCTCCTCGGTCGCGGGAGGGTCGAAGTTGTAGAGGGTCCGGATGTTGCGGCACATGGCTGCTCCTAACGGTCGTCTTCGTCTGCTTCCAGTCGGTCCGGCAAGCCGAAGGCCCGGAACGCGGTCTCGAGCCGCTCCGGGTCCGTCGGCTGCTCGGGCATCCGCGCCACGACCTCGCGGTCGGGAGACTCGGGGTTGCGGATGATGAAGGCGGTCACGTCGCTGATCTTCTCGCCGCGAAGGGTCAGGACGTTCAGCGCGAACGGCATGTAAGCGTCCTCGTCCGGATCCCAGCTGTAGAAGGCGAGCGCAGGCTGGCCGTTCGAGCGGACGTACACGGGGCGCCAGCGCCACTGACCTGACAGCGGCCATCCGGCCAGGAACGTCGCGATTCCCTCCCGCCCGCTGAACCAGGTCCGAAGCGGCGGCATCGAAAAGGCAGCGTCCTCCGTCAGCATCGCGACCACCGCGTCGACGTCCGCGCGCTGCCACGCATCGACGTACCCGTCGACGACCCTGCGAAGGCCGTCGTCACCGAGCGCGCGCGCCGTCTCCTGCTGGCTCTCCTCGGGCAGGCGCTCCTCGACGGCGGCACGGGCGCGCTGAAGGGCGCTGTTCACCGATGCGGTCGTCGTCTCGAGCGCCTCGGCTGCCTCCTTGGCCGAGTAGCCCAGCACCTCGCGGAGGATGAGGACGGCCCGCTGGTTGGCGGGCAGGTGCTGAAGCGCCGCGACGAACGCGAGCTCGACGCTCTCACGCTGCTCGTAGCGCGCCTCGGGCCCGGCGAGCCCATCCTCCAATCCAAATCGGTCGTCCGAATACGGCTCGACCCACACCGATTCGACCAGGGGCTCGCCCGGCCCCTCGTGAGGATCGGCGGCCGGGCCGTAGTCGATCGGCAGGACGCGCTTCGGGCGTTTGTCGATCAGGGTCAGCGAGGTGTTGGTGGCGATCCGGTAGAGCCACGATCGAAGCGAGCTGCGTCCCTCGAAGCCGGCCAGGCCCCGCCATGCTCGGATGAGGGTTTCCTGAAGGGCGTCCTCGGCGTCGTGGACCGAACCGAGCATCCGGTAGCAGTGGGCGTGGAGCTCGCCGCGGTAGGAATCGGTGAGCCGCTCGAAGGCCCCCTCGTCGCCGCCGCGTGCCGCCTCAAGCAGCTCCCGCTCTTGCATCGTCGAGCCCGTGGTCATTGCTCCGTGAGGTTAGACCGATGCAGAACGCGAAGCTCATCGGCCCGATTAATTTAAGGCGCGGGGCGAGTCGTAGGTGCAGGGGCATGAACCGCGAAGCGAACCACGTCGTCCACCTGGAGCTCCACACCGGGGACCTCGGCCGCGCATGCGAGTTCTACGCACGGGTGTGCGGGTGGCGTCCGGAGCGGATCGCTGCCGCCGGACGGACCTACCTGGCGCTCGAGATGGGAAACGGCCTCGGCGGCGGCGTCGTGGAATGCGAGACGCATCACGCCCTGTGGCTACCTTATGTAGAGGTGCCGGAGATCTCTGGCGCCACCGAGCGGGCGCGTGACCTGGGCGCCGCGGTTCTCCTGGGGCCGCGCGAGGGACCCGCGGGCTGGCGAAGCGTCGTTGCGGCGCCGGCCGGCGGCGAGATCGCGTTCTGGCAGCCGAAGTGCTACAAAAAGTGAAGTAGCTATACGTAGGTAAAGGACGATGAGTTTGAGCCACTTGGCCGGTCCGGAGACCAAATGACGACAACCACCGAGGAGAACACCGGGATGGACCTGCACGCGACGACCGACGACCTGCCGACGACGCCTGCGGACGATCGGCGTCGCTGGCTGGCGCTCTACGTGCTGTGCGTCGGGATGCTCATGATCGTCCTCGACGTCACCGTCGTCAACGTCGCGCTTCCCTCGATCAAGCAGGACCTCGGCTTCTCGGGGTCAAGCCTCGCGTGGGTGGTCAACGCGTACCTGATCGCCTTCGGCGGCCTGCTGCTGCTCGCCGGGCGCTTCGGCGACATCCTCGGCCGGAAGAACGTCTTCATGGCCGGGATCGCGCTCTTCACGGTCGCCTCATTCGTCTGCGGTGCTTCGCAGTCACAGGAGATGCTCGTCGTCGCGCGCTTCGTCCAGGGCATCGGCGGCGCGATGACCTCGGCGGTCATCCTGGGGATGATCGTCGTGATGTTCCCCGAACCACGGGACCAGGCCAAGGCGATCGGCGTCTACGGGTTCGTCGCGTCGGCGGGCGGCTCGGTCGGCCTGCTGGCCGGCGGGGTCCTGACGCAGGCCATCAACTGGCACTGGATCTTCTTCATCAACATCCCGATCGCGATCCTGACGGCGATCGGAGCTCACCGCCTTGTTGAGCGCGACAAAGGGATCGGCTTCGGCGACGGGACCGACGCGCCCGGCGCGGTACTTATCACGAGCGCGTTGATGCTCGGCGTGTACACGATCGTCCAGCCCGCCGCGGAACACGGCTGGGGCGCAACCCAGACCCTGCTTCTTGGCGCGGGCTCGCTCGTGCTGCTCGGCGCCTTCATCGCATGGGAGGCGACCACGCGCAACCCCCTGGTCCCGCTGCGGATCTTCCGCTCGCGCAACGTCTCGGGCGCGAACGCCATCCAGGCGCTGATGGTGGCCGGCATGTTCGGGCTGTTCTTCCTCGGGTCGCTTTACCTGGAGCAGGTGCTCGGCTACGACCCGCTGGAGATCGGATTCGCCTTCCTGCCGGCCACGCTGATCATGGGAACGCTGTCCTTCCGCTACACCGAACCCCTCATCAGCCGCTTCGGCGCCCGCCTGGCGCTGCTGGCGGGCCTGGTCCTCGTGGCCGCCGGACTCGCGTTGTTCGCCCGGGCGCCGGTCGACGGCAGCTATCTCACCGACGTCCTGCCGCCGATGATCATCCTCGGGCTCGGGATCGGAGTCTCGTTCCCGTCGCTGATGTCCCTGGCGATGTCGGGGGCGACACGCGAGGACGCTGGACTCGCGTCGGGGCTCGTCAACACGACCGCACAGGTCGGCGGTGCGCTTGGCCTCGCCGTGCTCGCGACGCTATCGGCATCGCGAAGCAAGGACCTCATCGCCGCCAGCGAATCGACCGCTTCCGCTCTGGTCGGCGGCTATCACCTGGCCTTCCTGATCGGGGCGGCCCTGGTCGTGGCGGCGCTGGTCGTGGGCCTCACCGTGCTCCAGGGCGACGGCAAGCCGCAGCCCATCGAGGAAGAGGTCGGCGGCGACGCCGAGCCGGCGTACTCCGAGAGCGGCTGCTAACGCCCCGGCGGATAAGCGCCTCCAGCGGTGCAGGGCAAGTGACGGGCCTTGTCGATCAGGATCCCGGCACAATCGCGCCGGTCTGGGTACCCGCGCATCCATGCCCGTAACTCTGACCGACATTTTCCGATTGTCGGGCAAACCTTCGGGGCTTCGGGGCACCGACTGACGACCTTCCACAGCTCGAGCCCTCCCACGCCCGCGCCTGAAGACGCCCGAGGGGTCGGCGCGAACTGCCCGATAGTTATCCCGAGCCTTCTGCTAGGTTTTCGCCTCGCCTGACTTAGGGTGCCCTAACCGTCTGGGGCGCCGCTGATCCGAAACCCAAACAGGAGCCGCAGCAAGGCACATGGTCCCCACGCTCGTCATCGCCCTGAGAGAGGGTGTCGAGGCATCGCTGATCGTGGGGATCGTTGCGGCCTTCTGCGTGAAGGAGGGCCGCCGCGACGCGCTGCGGCCGATGTGGCTCGGTGTCGCGCTGGCCGCTGCGATGTGCGTGGCCGTTGCGATCGGCCTGCGCATCGTGGGCGAGGAGCTTCCCGACCGCGAGCAGGAGATGCTCGAGACCGTGATCGGACTGATCGCGGTGGGCGCGGTCACGTACATGATCGTCTGGATGCGCCGCCACGCCCGCGGGCTCAAAGCATCCCTCGAGGGGCACGCCCGTAGCGCGCTCGTTGCGGGGTCGACGGCCGCGCTCGTCGGCATGGCGTTCCTGGCCGTGCTGCGGGAGGGCTTCGAGACCGCGGTGTTCATGCTCGCCGCGTTTCAGGATTCGACGGACCCGGCGGCGGCGGGCGCGGGGGCCATCATCGGCCTGGTCGCCGCCATTGCCCTCGGCGTGGCGATCTACCGCGGCGGCGTCCGGATCAACCTCGCCCGGTTCTTCCGGGTCACCGGCTTCGTGCTCGTGCTGGTCGCCGCGGGCCTTCTGGCCACGTCCCTCCACACGGCGAATGAGGCCGGCTGGATCACCGGCCTGCAGCAGCAGGCGATCGATCTCTCCTGGCTCGTCAAGCCGGGCACTGTCACCGGCTCGTTGCTCACCGGGATGCTGGGGCTCCAGCCCAAACCGACGGTCATCGAGGCCGCCGCCTATCTGCTCTACGCCGTGCCGATGGCGCTCTACGTGGTCTGGCCGGACCGCCGCCGCGCTCGCCCGCAGCGGGCCGAGGTCCACGCCCAAGCGAGCGCGGCCGAATCGACCGCCTGAGGCGTCCCGCATAAACCACCCTCTTCTTGGGATCCGCCGATCGCGGATAGGGTGGGCTGTCCGTCTTTCCCAACCGATTGAGGGTTCATGAAGAACTACATGTGGCTGTCCGCGTGCGTCGCGCTCGTCGCGGCCGTGCTCGTCGCTGGATGCGGCGGTGGAGGCAGCAGCAGCACCAGTACACCGGCTATCAGCGCGGGCGGGTCCGCGTCGACAACCAGCTCGTCGACCACGGCAGCGTCCGGGCAGGCAACGCCCGACGACGTCTACAACGCCTGTATCGACGCGATCTCCGGGACCGCGGCCGAGCAAGCGGGCAAGACAGCGTGCGCGCAGGCGCGTGACGCGTTCCAGCAGTGCGCGACCCAGGCGAGCAATGCGCCCGAGGGTTCGGCTCGCGACACCGCGCTCAAGGCCTGTCAGGACGCAGCAAACAAGACAACGGCCGCACTCAAGGCGAGCCCCTAGCGAGCTGAGCTGGGCCTAATACCGCCCGCTCCGTTCACGCCGTCGAATCGATCATCGCGGTCCCCGGGGTCGCTCAGAGCGTCCGCTGGTCGCGGATAGGATCGCCCGCTGGTGCACTCGCGGCGATCGATCGGCGACGTCATCAACAACCACGTGTGGCTATGCGCGTGCGTCGCCCTGGTGGCGGCCGGGGTCCTCGGCGGCTGCGGCGGCGGGGACGCCAGCACTTCGACGAGTGTGGGCGGGACCGTGCCGGCGGGCACAACTGGGGTTGCCGGCGCGAACCCCGAGGCCGTCTACCAGGCATGTCTCGATGCGCTCGGGGGGGCCGTGTCTCAGGGGCGGGCCGACAACGCATGCGCCCAGGTCCGCGACGCATTCCAGCAATGCGCGACGGCGGCTTCGAATGCCCCCGAGGGATCCGCCCGCGACGCCGCGGTCAAGGCCTGCCAGAAGGAAGCCGACATGGCCACCTCCCAGCTCCAGGCATCGCCCTAGCCGGGGTCCCTGAGCTGACCCTCGTACGGGCCGCGGCCGGTGACGCACGCTGCGCCGCACCGGGCGCCCAGCGCCAGCGCCTCGGCCGGGGCTCGCCCATCCGCGAGGGCATAGGTCAGCCCCGCCGCGAAGCAGTCGCCGCCCCCGTAGGTGTCCACAACGGGCCCGGGCAGCGGCGCCGCCTCCCAGCGGACGACCTCACCGTCGGCCGTCTCGAGCGATCCGCCTGCGGCGGCGTTCGTCCGCGCGACGAATCGCGGCGGCGGCTCGATGTCGCCCGCCCGATAACGCTCACCTTCGTCCTTCGAGCTCGCGACCAGCACGTCCAGCTCGACGCCCGCCTCCGACAGCGCCGCCATCGCGCGGGCCGTCGCGACGAGCGCGCCGGCGGCCCGGGCCCGGCGGACCGCCGCCGCGTCGCCGGCGGTGAAGTAGACGCCGTCGGCATCTCCGAGCTCCGCCCACGGCAGGTCGTCCGCGCCCATGGGTCCCATCCGCTCGCCGATGACGGTGATGGTGCGCTCGGCGCGCGCGTCCACGTGGACGAACGCCCGGCGCTGCGGTTCGCGCCGCCACGCCGCCTCCACCCTGACGCCAAGGTGCTCGAGGCCCTCCTTCGCCCGCAGCCCCAGCTCGTCGTCGCCCAGTGCGGTGATGAACAGGCACTCGCCGGCGAGTCGCGCCAACTGGACCGCCGCGACCGCCCCGCCGCCCGCCGGCTCCTGCCAGGTATCACGCGCGTGGACGATCTCGCCGGCCCCGGGCACCCGGTCGACGAGCGCGAGCTCGATCCACTCGACGTGTCCGACGACGACCACGCGCATGGCCGTTAGGCGTCGACCCTCACCGAGAACGCGGCGCTGTACGGGCTGTCCGGCTCCGCGATCGCCAGACCGTCGCCGGTCACCAGCGCGTTGGTGGGCGCCGTCATCGGCTCGATCGCGATCACGCCGTCATCGGCCGGCGCGTAGATCTGGGCGATCGGATAGCCCGACTCGAAATCCACCTCGATCCGCCGCCCTCCCCCGGCCACCACGAACCGTTCGCCCGCCGGCGGCGAGGTGTAGGCGTCGTCGAATGTGCGGGATCCCAGGGGAGCGCTGGCAACGCTCGTCGGCGCGCGCTCACCAGTCGGAAGCATCCGCTCGTCGAGCAGCAGGCGCTCGGTCACCGGAAGCTCGACCTCCCACTCCGCCCGGTCTTCGCCCGGAAGCTGGAAGTAGGGATGGAAGCCGAAGGCGACCGGGACGGC
>VAYL01000149.1:0-1313 GCA_005884305.1 Actinomycetota bacterium | reverse complement strand
TCGTGGGGAAACGGAAACGCGCGCAGCAGACCCTCATGCGCGGCGAAGTCGAACCGAGCCGCAATCGTTCCCCCGTCGTCGCTCGCGGCGGAGCGCGTGACCTGCCAGCCCCGAGCCGCCGAGAGCAGGCCGTGGATCGGAAGGCCGTTCGGGTCGGCGCTCGGCGGCGGCTCGGCGAGGTCGAGGTTGACCTCTCGGCCAAGCACCTCGAACCGCCGCGACCCGAGGCGGTTCGCCCACGGGTGGAGCAGCGGGATTCCCATCGTGGAGCGCTCGGCGACGTACCGGGCCAGACCACCGCGCTGACCGAGGAGCTCCTCACCTCGGTGGCGGAGCGAACAGCCGACCATCCCCGCGTTCGGGACGAACGCCGCCTCGAGGTCCGCGTCGGGAGACTCGAGCGTGAGGGCCACCAACGCGTCGATCGTGCGCTCGCCGATCATCCCCGCATCGTTCTCTACGCCGCGTCCGTCGGGTGCCGGCGAGCCGCGTCGGCGTCCTCGAGGACGCTTCGCTGGGTGAGCGTGTACAGGAACCCCAGCGCCGGCAGCACGATCACGATCGCCGCCCCGAACACGATCAGGACGGCCTCCAGGGTGGTCTCCGTCCCGGCCCCCTGCGAGATGGTCAGCGACTTCGGCAGCAGATACGGGTGCTGCGCCACTCCCCAGCCCCAGCGTCCCGCGTCGGCCCCCGCGCCAGAGCATCGCGAGGACAGCCGCGCCGCACACCACGGAGACGATCACCAGCGGCAGCGCGTCGCCCACGAGGCCGTCGTAGATGTAGCGGGCGTCGGCGTGGTAGATCACGAGTCCGGCGATCGCGATCGCGCCGGCCACGACCGCCGCCGCCAGCGCCCGGGTCGCGAAGTACCTCTCCATGTCCGGGTCGTGCGCTCGCCGCGCATCGCTCACCAGGAACACGGCCGAGAGGTAGGCGCCGGTCGCGACGAACAGCGCGCCCGTGATGAGTGGCGCGGCGCCGGTCCAGCTGCTCACGGGATCCCCGGCGGCGTTGCCCACGGGCACCTGCCCGGAAGCGATCGCCCCGACGACCGTCCCCATGAAGAACGGTGTCAGGAGCGACGACACGTCGAACAGAAGCTCCGCGAAACGCTGGTAGCGCCCGCGCCTTGCCTGCTTGTGAAAGGCGAAGCCCGAGCCGCGGAGCACGATCCCGAGCGCGGCCAGGCTGAGCGGGATGAACAGCGTGGACATCACCGACTGGAACGCGACCGAAAATGCGGTCCAGAGGACGACGAGGACGAAGATCAGCCACACGTGGTTGGCCTCCCAGACCGGGCCGATCGCCCA
>VAYL01000198.1:3088-3717 GCA_005884305.1 Actinomycetota bacterium | reverse complement strand
AGACCCGACGGCTATCCGGTCCAGCTCGCCGATCCAAGCTTCAAACCCGGGCAGAGCCACGGTTTCCCTGAGTTTCAGGAGTCCTGTGAGGCGGTCCTGATGGGCCGCACGACGTTCGAGCCCGCTCTCGGCTCCGACCGGTGGCCATGGCCGGACCTCGATGCCTTCGTGCTCGGCTCCCACCGTCCGGACGGGACTCCCGACGACGTCGTGGTCGAGAGCGCCCCGGCCACCCTCCTGGAGCGAATTCGGAGTGCCAACAAAGGCGGGGATGTACACCTTGTCGGCGGCCCCAGCACCATCGAGACGTTCCGCAAGCTCGGCGCGCTCGACAAGCTCGGCCTGCTCGTGCTGCCAATCCTGGTCGGCGACGGCATGCAACTCACGCCGGCCCTCGGCACCGACGTCAAGCTCACGCTGGAGAGCGAAGATGCCCTCCCGGAGGGCGCGGTGGACCTCGTCTACGACTGCCGCTAAGCCAGACAGGCCAAAAGGGAAGCTCACGTTTCCGGGACGGCGACCGTTTACTTGTCGAGATGAACGACACGCAGATCCACTGGACGATCTACGAGAGCCCGATCGGACCGCTGACGCTGGTCGCTGGTCCGAAGGGCCTCGCCAACCTGAGC
>VAYL01000198.1:0-3051 GCA_005884305.1 Actinomycetota bacterium | reverse complement strand
TCGAACCGTTGGAGGGCTACTTCGCAGGCGAGCGTAAGGCCTACGACCTGCCACTCGACCTTCGCGGCACGCCCCTGCAGCTGGCCGTCTGGCAGCAGCTGCTCCAGATCCCGTACGGAACGACCACCAACTACGGCGAGCTCGCGGCGCGGATCGACGAGACGTTATATCGCTCCGACGTCGAGCCATATCAGCGCGCACGGGCCGTCGGGGCCGCCAACGGCCGCAATCCGGTGGCGATCATCGTCCCCTGTCACCGGGTCATCGGGGCGGACGGCTCGCTCACCGGTTACGGCGGCGGCCTGCACCGGAAGCAGGCCCTGCTCGACCTGGAGCGGCGGACCATCGCCGGCGAGACTCCGGATCCGGCCTGGTCGAGCCGTCAGCTCGCGATGCTGTGACGTGACGCGATCCCGTTCCGGCCGGGGGCGGGCAACGGCATAACCTTGCCGTGTGGAGCGCAGCGGGGAACCGAGCGAGCGAGCGGCACTGGGCAAGGCGGCGCGCTCCCGGGCTCCGCGCTCGAGTCATGGGGAGTGGCAAGCACCTGCGGACCGCCGCAGCCCGGTGGATCTCCTGCGAGAACAGGACACCTCCAGGGTGCGGGAGCTCGTCCCCATTCGGTACGGGCGAATGCTCGCATCGGCCTTCACCTTCTACCGCGGAAGCGCGGCGCTGATGGCGGCCGACCTCGCGGTGACGCCGCGCTCGGGCCTCGACGTCCAGTTATGCGGGGACGCCCACCTGTCGAACTTCGGCGTATTCGCGGCGCCCGACCGCAGGCTCGTGTTCGACTGCAACGACTTCGACGAGACGGCTCGCGGGCCGTTCGAGTGGGACGTCAAGCGGCTAGCGGCGAGCGTTGCCATCGCGGGCCGGGATCGAGGCTTCAGCGAAGACGAGCGTTCCGGGCCGGTGTCGGCATCCGTAAGCGCTTACCGAGAGGCGATGGCGCGCTACGGGGCGATGCGGGACCTCGACGTCTGGTACGCGCGCCTGGACATCGGTGACCTTCTCGGGCGCTTCAGTGCGAAGGTGGCCAAACAGCGCCTGAAGCAGGTCGAGCGCAAACTGGCCAAGGCGCAGCACAAGGACAGCCTGCGCGCGCTCTCCAAGTTGACGCGGCCGGTGGACGGTGGCCTGCGAATCGTCAGCGATCCACCGCTCATCACGCCGATCGAGGAATTGGCTCCGGACGCGGAGAACCGAGATGTCGAGATGGAGCTCACGGGCTTGCTGTCCGCGTACACGAAGAGCCTCGAAGGAGACCGCCGGCACCTGGTCGAGCGCTACCGCTACGTGCATGCGGCGCGAAAGGTGGTCGGAGTCGGCAGCGTCGGGACGCGCGCATGGATTGTGCTGCTGCTCGGGCGTGACTCGGACGATCCGCTCTTCCTCCAGGCAAAGGAGGCCCAGTCCTCGGTGCTCGAGCCGTATGCGGGCAAGAGCCGCTTCGCCCACCATGGACGGCGTGTCGTCGAAGGCCAGCGCTTGATGCAGGCGGCCGGCGACCTCTTTCTCGGCTGGGTCTCCGCCGAGGGATTAGCGGACGGCCAACGCCGGGACTTCTACGTGAGGCAGCTCTGGGACGGGAAGCTCGCAGCGGACGTCGAGCTGATGACGCCGGCGGACCTCGAGCTCTACGCGCGGATGTGCGGCTGGACGCTCGCTCGCGCGCACGCCCGCTCCGGCGACCGGATCGCGATCGCGGCCTATCTCGGGAAGGGAACCTCCTTCGACCGGGCGATCGCCACCTTCGCAGAGGCGTACGCCGACCAGAACGAGGGCGACTATCAGGAGATGATCGGTGCCGTCAAGGACGGCCGGGTGGTCGTGAGCTCCGGCGTCTGATTCTCGCCCGAGACGGGCCTAGTGGGTGACGCTCGTCTTGACTCGCTTGCGCTCTGACTCGCTCACCGGGCCCTTCTTCTCCAAGGTCGCGATCGCGTTCGAGAGGTCGTCCGCGAGCGTGTCGACGAGGCCGCGGTTCAGGTTGAGCTTGACCAGGGCGCGCATCATCTTCACGTCCTGGGCGTTCGGCGGCATGGTGTACGCGGGAACCATCCATCCGCGCTCGGCCGCGAGCTGAAAGGCGACGTCGAACTCGTCGTATTCATGCTCGTCGGCGAGATTGAAGGCCACGAGCGGCAGGGTCTCCTCGCCGGCCCCGATGATCTGGAACTTCCCGGTGCCCTCGATGTCCCCGGCCAGCGACTCCGCGTTCTTCTGCATCACCTCCATGACCCAGCGATAGCCGGTCTTGCCGAAGCGGACGAAGTTGTAGTACTGCGCGATGACCATCGAGGAGCCGGTCGAGAAGTTGAGGGTGAACGTCGCGTCCGTCTTGCCCAGGTAGTTCTCGTATAAGACGAGATCCTCGGCGAGGTCGGACTTCTCCCTGAAGATCAGCCAGCCGATGCCCGGGAAGACGAGCCCGAACTTGTGCCCGGAGGCGTTGATTGACCGCACCTGCTCGAGGCGGAAATCCCACTTGGAATCCGGGTAGATGAACGGCCAGACGAAGGCGCCGCTCGCGCCGTCGATGTGAAGCGGGACGTCGAGGCCCTGCTTCTCCTTCAGCTCCACTAGAAGATCGTTGATGCCGACCACGTCGTCCGCGTGGCCGGTGAAGGTGGTGCCCACCACGGCGGCGACCCCGATCGTGTTCTCGTCCACGTGCGGCTCGGCGTCCTCGGGGCCGATCGTGTACTTGCCCGGCTGCAGCGGGACGATCCGCGGCTCGACGTCGAAGTAGCGGCAGAACTTCTCCCAGACGACGTGGACATCGCCGCCGAAGACGAGGTTGGGCGAGTCAGTCGGTTTGCCGTCGTCCTCACGCCGCTTGCGCCACTTCCACTTCAGGGACAGCGCGCCGAGCATGATCGCCTCGGAGGACCCCTGGGTGCTCGTCCCGGTCGTCTCCCCAGGCGCGTGGAACAGCTCGGCCAGCATGCGGACGCAGCGTTGCTGGATCTCGAACGTCTGCGGGTACTCCGCGTGATCGATGAAGTTGCGATGGAGGTTCTCATCGATCAGGACGCGTGCCTCCGG
>VAYL01000148.1:12225-12739 GCA_005884305.1 Actinomycetota bacterium | reverse complement strand
ATCTCGATCGAGCCCGAGCGCGAGCTCAGCGCCGAGGAGCGCGCCCGCCTCGAGGCCGAGGCCGAAGAGCGCGCCCGCCTGGAGGCCGAGGCGACCGCGGAGGCCGGCGAGGAGCCGGCGCCCGCGCGCGAGCCGGCCGTCGAGCTCTCGAGCGACGCGCGCATCCAGGCGACCGGCAAGCGGAAGACCTCGATCGCGCGGGTCGTCCTGCGCTCGGGGAGCGGTGAGTTTCAGATCAACAAGCGCAGCCTCGAGGACTACTTCCCGCGGCACCAGCACCAGACCTTTGTCCGTCAGCCACTCCTGACCTCGGGATATGAGGGGAAGGTCGACGTGCGCGTCCGCGTGCACGGCGGCGGCATCGCCGGCCAGGCCGGCGCGGTCCGGCACGGCATCGCCCGGGCCCTCGTCGAGGCCAACCCCGAGCTGCGCGAGCCGCTGAAGCGCGAGGGCTACCTCACGCGCGACGCCCGCCAGGTCGAGCGCAAGAAGGCCGGCCTGCACAAGGCGCGCA
>VAYL01000148.1:0-12159 GCA_005884305.1 Actinomycetota bacterium | reverse complement strand
CGCCCGGCCTGCGTCCTTGGCCAGGCTCGGTTTTCACGACCTCACAAATGGATCGATGACCAAGCTCTTCGGCACCGACGGCGTTCGTGGCATTGCCGGGACCGAGCTGACGGCCGAGCTCGCGCTTTCGCTCGGCCGCGCCGCCGCCCGGGAGGCCGACGCCGAGCGGCCCCAGGTGCTGATCGTCCGCGATACCCGCGAGTCGGGCCCGATGCTCGAGGCCGCGCTCGCAGCCGGCATTGCCGAGGGCGGAGGGGACGCATTGCTGGCGGGCGTCCTGCCGACGCCCGCCGCCTCCGTCCTCGTTCGCAGGCTGGGCCTCGACCTCGGAGCGGTCGTCTCCGCGTCGCACAACCCGTGGCCGCACAACGGGATCAAGGTCTTCGGCCGCGACGGGCGCAAGCTCGGCGACGAGCTCGAGCGGCGCATCGAGGTCCACGTCGCCGAGACCGGCTCGCCGAGTCCCGCCGTCGGGCGGGTGCGAACGCTCGAGGGCGCCCTCGACGACTACATTCGCGAGCTCACCTCGAAGTTCCAGCTTGACCTCGCTGGCCGCCGGATTCTGCTCGACTGCGCGAACGGCGCCACCTACCGCGCGGCTCCGATCGTCTTCGAGCGGCTGGGTGCCGCTGTTGACGTGCGAGCCGCCGAACCCGACGGGCGCAACATCAACGAGGGCTGTGGCTCGACGCATCCGGACGCGCTCGCGACGGCGATGCGCGAGTCTGACGCGGAGCTCGGCTTCGCTTTCGACGGCGACGGCGACCGCGTGATCGCGGTCGACTCGTCGGGAACGATCCGCGATGGCGACGAGCTGATCGCGCTATACGCGATGCACCTGTCGAAGCGCGAGGAGCTGGCCGGCGGCGTCGTCGTCACGGTGATGAGCAACTACGGCTTCCACGAGGCGATGCGCGCCGCGGGGATTGACGTCGAGACAACCCCGGTGGGCGATCGGCACGTCGCCGGTCAGCTCGAGGAGCGCGGCTGGGGCCTGGGGGGCGAGCAGTCCGGCCACATCATCTGGCCTGGATACGCCCCCACCGGCGACGGCATCGCCGCCGCACTGCTGGTGATGAGTGCGCTCGGCGACGCACAGTTGGAGGACGCGATCCCGATGCGCAAGCTCCCTCAGGTCCTAAAGAACGTCGAGATCGCCGACCGAGGCGCGATCGACGACGCGGCCGCAGTATGGGAAGCGGTGGACCGCGAGAACACAGCGCTCGAGGGCCGCGGCCGCGTGCTGGTCCGCCCGTCGGGCACCGAGCCACTCATCCGAGTAATGGTGGAGGCACCAACCGAGGAGGAGAGCGAAGAGATCTGCAGCCGCCTGGTCAGCCTGATCGCCAGAGAGCTCAGTTAGCTACTGGCGGAGGCAGGCGGGGCTGAGCGCATTGGATGGCGCTCAGACACGCCTGGCTCCGGCAGTACCCTTACTCGCCTCCTATGTGCGGCATCGTCGGATATGTCGGGGGGCGACCCTGCCGTGACCTGCTGGTGGCCGGGCTCGAGAAGCTCGAGTACCGCGGGTATGACTCCGCGGGCATCTCGCTTCTCACCGACGGGCACGTCGAGACCGTTCGCGCGGTCGGGAACCTCTCGAACCTTCGCGCAGCGATCGGGCTCGACGCCGACACTCCCGTCTCTGCTGAGGGGGGCGTCGCGGTGGCGACACCTCCGGCGACGATCGGCCTCGGCCACACCCGCTGGGCGACGCACGGCCGGGTGACCGAGGAGAACGCTCACCCTCACGGCGACTGCACGGGCGACGTTCACATCGTCCTCAACGGCATCGTCGAGAACCACACCGAGCTCCGTCGCGAGCTCGTGGACTCGGGGCACCAGTTCACCTCCGAGACCGATGCCGAGATCGTCGCCCACATGATCGAGAAGCACTACGACGGCGACCTGACCGCGGCGGTCCGGGCGGCGTTCGCCGAGCTCCGGGGCCACTACGCCTTCGTTGCGATGCACGCGTCGCATCCGGACACGCTGGTCGCCGCCCGTCAGGAGTGCCCGCTGATCGTGGGAATCGGCGACGGCGAGACGTTCGTCGCATCCGCGATCCCCGCCTTCCTGGCTCACACGCGCAAAGTCCTCGGGATGAAGAACGGCGAGATCGTCACGGTCACGCCGGATGGGGCGCGAATCGTCGAGGTGGACAGCACGCAGGTCGATCGCGACGTGGAGGAGGTGACCTGGGACGAGGAGGCCGCGGAGAAGGGGGGCTATCCGACGTTCATGCTCAAGGAGATCCACGAGCAGCCCGGCGCCGTCGCCGAGACGATCGCCGACCGACTCCCTGAGATCGATCGCGTCGATCTTTCGGAGATCGAGCTCGAGCCCGAGTTCGTCAGATCACTGCGGCGGATCGTCATCGTCGCCTGCGGCACGAGCTACCACGCCGGCCTGGTCGGCCGCTACGCGATCGAGCAGTGGGCGCGGATTCCGGTCGAGATCGACATCGCCTCCGAGTACCGCTACCGCGACCCCGTGGTCGGCCCGGACGACCTGGTGATCGGGATCACGCAGTCCGGCGAGACGGCCGACACGCTCGCGGCGATGCGCCTGGCGCGCGACCGTGGGGCCCGGGTGATGGCGCTGACGAACATCATGGGAAGCCAGGCGACCCGCGACGCCGACACGGTTCTATATACGCGCGCGGGCCTGGAGATCGGCGTCGCGGCGACCAAGACCTTCACCGCACAGACGGCGGCGATGTACCTACTTGGGCTTTGGCTCGCCCAAACACAGGAGGCGTGGCCGCGGGAGAAGATCGCCGAGGTGGTGGCCGAGCTCAAGGGCATCCCCTCGAAGATCGGGACGACGCTCACGGCGGTCGACGAGCGGGTCCGCGCGATCGCCCGCTCTCACGCGAAGCGCGACTTCTTCCTCTATCTAGGGCGCAACATCGGTCTGCCGGTGTGCCTGGAGGGCGCGCTCAAGATGAAGGAGATCTCCTATATCCCGACCGACGCGTACGCGGCCGGCGAGATGAAGCACGGGCCGATCGCCCTCCTGGACGAATCGACCCCGGTCGTCTGCGTCGCGACCGACAGCCCCATTCTCGAAAAGGTTCTCTCCAACGTCGCGGAGGTCCGGGCCCGCGGCGCCGACGTCATCGCGATCGCCACCGAGGGCAACATCGAGGTGGAACAGGTGGCCGACCAGACCCTCTACGTACCGGCGACCGACTGGGTGCTCCAGCCGATCCTGGCCATCCTTCCGCTCCAGCTGCTCGCCTACTACGTCGCCCGCCTGAACGATCTGAACGTGGATCAGCCGCGGAATCTCGCCAAGACGGTGACGGTCGAGTGATCCGCCGCGCGGCGATCGTGCTCGCCGCGCTGGTGACGCTGCTGCTGCTTGCCGGCTGCGGCGGCGGGAGCGGTAGCAACGACGAGCTCGCATCGCTCGCACCGGCGAACGCGCCAGTCTACGTCGAGTCCGTCGTCCGGCCGGAGGGCGCGCAGCGGGACGCGATCGACTCGCTCGCCTCGCGGGTCGGCGGCATCGACGACCCCGGTGCGGCAATCGTGGAGCAGCTCGACCTCCTGCTCTCCGAGTCCCGGACCGACACCACCTACGAGGACGACATCGCCCCATGGCTGGGTGAGAGAGGAGCGCTCTTCGTGGGCTCGTTCGGTGCGAACCCGCCCTTCGCCGCGATGTTCGAAAGCACGAACACTGGCGCGACCGAGGACTTTCTGAAGAAGGCGGCTGCCTCGTCTCCGGGCACCAAGCAGGAGACGTACGACGGCGTCCCCTACTACTCGTCGGGCAGCGGTGAAAGCGGACCTGTTGCAATTGGCGTCGTTGGCGACTTCCTGGTGGCAGGAACGCTCGGCGGCTTCAAGGCGTCGGTCGATGCGTCGCAGGGTGACTCTCTCGCCGACTCCAGCTCGTTCGCCTCCGCGACGTCGTCGGTTCCCGATGACAACCTGGGACTGGGGTATGTGGATGGCGAGCAGGCCGGCAAGGCGCTCTCAGCCCTCCCGACCGATCCGCTCCAAGCGACGGTCGTGAGGAGCGCACTTCAGACACTCGCCAATGGGCCGGTTGCCTTTGCGGTCTCGGCGACGGCCGACACCGCGGCCGTGGACGTCTCGCTGCCCACAGGTGTGGTCGCCCAGCTGGATGGCGGTGAGCTGGTGGGTCAATCACCGGCTGATGCGTGGCTTTCGGTGGGCTTCCAGAACGTCGGCGGGGTCCTCGGCAACGTGCTCGGCGCAGCCCAGGCGCTGCGGATCTCCGCCCTTGAGGACCGGATCAAGAGCCTGACCGGGGTCGATCCGAAGGATGCCCTCTCGTGGATGCACAACGGTCACGGGTTCGTCGGCGGGACGAGCAAGAAGACCATCGCGATCGGCGGTGTGGTCGGCAGTACCGACCCCAATGCGTCGTCGAAGGCGGTCGATTCGTTCCGCAAGCGATTCGGGCAGGACGCGGACGCGAAGCTCGGGCCGCCACCGCATGGCGCCGATGAGGGCTTCTCCGCTTCCGCACCCGAATCCAACCAGGCGATCCAGGTCGGGCAATTCGGCGATCAGGTCGTGGCCGCCCTCGGACCGGGACAGCCGGCCGAGGATGCTCTCAATCCTCGGCAGCCGCTCGCCGACGACCCCACGTTCCAGGGCGGCATCGACGCGCTGGGGAGTGACTCCTCGCCACTCGCGTTCGTCTCGTTGACCCCGTTCTTCACCGTCGCCGAGAAGGGTGGCTCGGCTAGCGATCCCAACTACGTCGCCGCCAAGCCGTACCTCCGGAAGCTGGACTACCTGATGGTGGGCACCGCTCGAGACGGCAACCGCAGCACAGCTCGCTTCGTGGTGGGGGTGAAGTAACCCATGCCCGAGTCCGGCCTCGGTCTCGACCTCGTCGACATCGGCCGGCTCGAACGCGCCCTCGATCGCCGCCCGCGGCTGGCGGAGCGGCTCTTCACCGCGGCGGAGCTGGACTTTGCGGCGGCCCGCCGCCGACCAGCTCGCCATCTCGCGGTGCGCTTCGCAGCCAAGGAGGCGGCGATCAAGGCTCTCGGGACGCCCGTCGCACCGCGTCAGGTCGAGGTGTGGGGAGGCGGCAACACTCCGCCGAGGCTTGTGCTTCATGGCCGGGCGGCCGAGCTCGCGAGCCAGCGCGGCGTCGAGCTCAAGGTGGCGCTGACCCACACCGATGACACCGCCGCTGCGGTGGTGCTTGCCGTTCCAAATCTGCACTGACCTTGATCTAGGCTCCGGCAGCGATGGAGAGGTGGCTCGAACCGCTCTATGACGCCGCGGGGATGCGGGCCGCGGACTCCTGGGCGATCGACGAGCAGGGGATCCCGTCGCTCGATCTGATGGAGACTGCGGGCGAGGCGGTCGCCGAGGCCGTTCGGGAGGTGGCGAACGACGGGCCGGTTCGCGTCGTCTGTGGCAAGGGCAACAACGCGGGCGACGGCCTCGTGGCGGCCCGGCACCTCGCCGGCACCGGGTATGAGGTCGAGGTGCTGCTGCTGTGGCCGGGCGGCGATCTCTCGCCCGATGCGACGACGAACCTGGAGCGCTTCGACGGCGCGGTACGGGAGGTCGAGCGGGACGACGTCGGCGCCGCGCTGGCCGGGTCCGGCGCGGTCATCGACGCGATCTTCGGCACCGGCTTCGTGGGCGCGCCGCGGGCACCGGCCGACGCGGCCATCGAGGCGATGAACAGGTGCGGGGCGCCGGTGGTCGCCGCCGACATCTCGTCCGGAGTCGATGCCTCGAGCGGCGAGGCGGAGGGGGTGGCGGTCGAAGCCGAGGTCACCGTGAGCTTCCACGCGGCCAAGCTCGGGCACTGGATCGTTCCAGGGAAGGCGAAGTCCGGGCAGGTCCGGGTTGCGGACATCGGTATCCCGCCGGATGCGCCGTCGCAGCCGGCCGGCGGTGTGATCCGCGACGGCGTGCTCGCGCTGGCACCGCAGCGGCTCCCCAATTCGACGAAGTTCGACTCGGGTGAGGTGCTTGTCGTCGGCGGTTCCCGCGGGCTGACCGGCGCGGTTTGCATGGCGGCGTCGGCGGCGATCCGCGTGGGGGCCGGCTACGCGACCGTCGCGGTGCCGGCGGATCTCGAGCACATCTTCGAAATCAAGCTGACCGAGGTCATGTCCCGCGGCTACGACGGGGCGCCGGGCCGGCTCGCGAGCTCCTCGGCCAACGACATCCTGGCCGCCGGCGAGCGCGCCGCAGCCGTGGTTCTCGGGCCGGGGCTCGGCCGTGACGAAGATTCCCTGGAGCTCGCGCGGGAACTCTCGCGCGGCGTCGCGGCACCTCTCCTCATCGACGCCGACGGCCTGAACGCCCACGCGGGACGCCTCGACCTGATCGCCGAACGCGATGCACCGACGGTGCTCACGCCGCACGCGGGCGAGCTGGGCCGGTTGCTAGGGCGGGAATCGAGCGCGATCGCTGCGCACCGGCTCGCCGCCGCTCGCGAGGCGGCCACACGTAGCGGCGCGATCGTCGTCCTGAAGGGCGACGATTCGATCGTGGCCGATGGCGATCGCCTCGCTGTCGCCGCCGGCGGGGCGCCAGCACTCGCGACGGCGGGCACCGGGGATGTGTTGTCCGGGACGATCGGCGCGCTGCTCGCCAGGGGGCTGGAGCCCTTTGCCGCAGTTTGTACCGGCGTCCATGCGCACCAGCGGGCCGGGCGAATCGCCGCCGAGCGGATCGGTGCGGCGGAGTCGGTGATTGCGACCGATGTCATCGCGGCATTGCCGGCAGCCCTGTCCGCATGACAGTGCGCGACGGGCGCGCCGTCGCCGTCGTTGACGTGGGCGCGGTGGAGCGGAACTGCGCCCGCCTCGCCGCCGAGCTCCAGGCAGGGGCGCGTCTTTGCGCGGTGGTGAAGGCCGACGGCTACGGACACGGCGCGGCCGAATGCGGCCGCGCGGCCCTCGCCGGCGGCGCGACGTGGCTTGCCGTGGCCGCGGCGGCCGAGGCTGCCGAGCTGCGCGCCGAGTTCGCGGACGTACCGCTCCTCACGATGGGCGCGCTCACGGATGAGGAGCTGGGAGCGGCACTCGACGCGCGCTCCGAAGTCGCCGTCTGGAAGCTTTCCCACCTGGAGCGAACCGCCGCGCACGGCGAGCAGCGCGGCCTTCGCCCCCGCGTGCACGTGAAATACGACACCGGCATGGGGCGCCTCGGCGAGCGCGATGGCGACGCGGTCCTCGCGGTCGTCGAGGCCGCGGCCGCCGACCAGCGGCTCGAGCTCGCCGGCTTCTGGACGCACTTCGCGACCGCGGATGACCGCGACTCCGACTTCTTCGACCGGCAACTGGAGCGATTCGCGGCGCTCGTCGAGCGGGTGCGCGCGGAGCACCCCGACGTGCTCGTCCACGCCGCCAACAGCGCCGCTACGCTGCGCGATCCCGCCGCCCACTTCGACATGGTGAGGTGCGGTGTTGCGATCTACGGCCTCGATCCGTTTGGCGCCGACCCCTATGAGCAGAGATTGCGGCCGGCGCTCGAGCTCCGCTCCTATGTC
The DNA here is from genome assembly GCA_005884305.1 of Actinomycetota bacterium. Taxonomy (GTDB): domain Bacteria; phylum Actinomycetota; class Thermoleophilia; order Solirubrobacterales; family 70-9; genus AC-56. The sequence continues at coordinate 4,650 of VAYL01000148.1, read as the reverse complement.
GCGGACGTGAAGCGCTTCGACGTCGGGGATAGCGCGGGCTACGGGCGGCGATGGCGGGCCCCTGTTGAGACGTTTGTGGGCGTTCTGCCGATCGGCTACGGCGACGGCGTGCGCCGGGCGCTCGCCAACAACGCGGACGTCCTGGTGGACGGGCACCGCGTGCCCCTCGTGGGCATGGTGTCGATGGACAACATCACGGTCGAGCTTGGCCCGGCGACCCAGGTCAGCCCCGGCGCCACGGCGACTGTCATCGGCGCCCAGGGGGACGAGCGGATCCTCTGCGAGGAAATGGCCCGGCGCCTGGACACCATCAACTACGAGGTGACCTGCGGGATCTCGAAGCGGGTCCCGCGCGTGTACGTTCGATCTGCGTGAACGCTCCGCTTGCCGATTCGCTCGCCGCCGCACCCGCCGTCCGCGCCGCGCGCGAGGCGCTGGGTGACCGGGACGACGCATGGGTCGTCGGCGGGGCCGTACGGGACGCGGCGCTAGGGCGGGCCGTCGTAGACGTCGATCTCGTGGTTGCCGGCGAGGCCAAAGCGCCGGCGCGCGATGTCGGCCGCGCTGTGGGTGGGCCCACATTCAGCCTGTCCGAGTACTTCGGCACCTGGCGTGCCCTCGGCGACGGGTGGCACGTCGACGTGACTTCGATGCGCGGCGATCGGCTCGAGGCCGACCTCGCCCAGCGCGACTTCACGATGAACTCAATGGCGGTGCCGCTTGCCGATCCCGCCGCAGGCCCGATCGACCCCGGGGGCGGCCTGGCCGACCTGGACGACAGGCTCCTGAGGGCGACCTCCGAGCGCAGCTTTACGGACGATCCGCTGCGAGTCCTGCGAGCGGCGCGGCTCGCGTCGGCGCTTGAGCTCAGCATCGTGCCCGAGACAGTCGAGCGCGCGCGCGCGGCGGCTGATCTGGTGGCCTATCCCGCCGGGGATCGCCAGCTCGCCGAGCTGCGGCTGCTCATCACCGGACCCGATCCGATCCGGGGGCTGGAGCTTCTGAGCGAGCTCGGGGCGACGGCGGCGGTCCTGCCGGAGCTCGAGGCGCTCCGCGGTGTCGAGCAGAACCCGAATCACCATCTCGATGTCTACGGTCACACGATCGAGGTCCTGCGGGAGCTGCTCGAGGTCGAGTCCGACTTGGAGCGGTACGCGGGCGACCGTGCGCCGCAGGTCGCCGAGCAGCTCGCCGAGCCGCTCGCCGACGAGCTGACCCGGGGCGGGGCACTGCGTTTTGGTGCCGTCGTGCACGACATGGGGAAGCCCGCGACGCGCGGGATCCACGGCGACTACATCACCTTCATCGGCCACGACCGGGAAGGGGTGCGCATCGTCGGCGACCTGTGCGACCGCCTGAAGGCGAGCCGGCGTCTCAGCCGTCACCTCCAGGACCTCACGCTCCACCATCTGCGCCTGGGATTCCTGGTGAGGGAGCGTCCGCTCCCGCGACGGCGCGAGTACGAGTACCTGCACGAGACCGATCCGGTCGGTGTCGACGTGACCCTGCTGAGCGTCGCCGACCGCCTCGCTGCACGAGGGCAGGGGCCGATCGCCGGGCCGGAGATGGTTCGGGCACATCTCGAGCTCGCGCGAGAGATGCTCGCCGCCGCGCTCGACTGGCGGCGCACCGGCCCGCCGCGGTCCCCGATTCCCGGCGATGAGCTGGCCTCCGAGCTAGGCATCCAGCCCGGGCCGGAGCTGGGCCGGATCATCGGCGAGGTCGAGGAGGCCGTCTACGCGGGCGAGGTCGCAGATCGCGACGACGCGGTGGCGTTCGCCCGGCAGCTCATGGCTTCGGCTGAGGGATAAGCTCACCCACTCATGAACGGCACATGCTGCTGCCGGCGCCGTACGGCACCGGCCTAGAACACCTGTGGAAGGGAGCGACTGCCTGTTCTGCGGGATCGTCGCCGGCGACGTGCCGGCGCAGATCGTTGACTCCGACGACCACACGGTGGCCTTCATGGACATCAATCCGGCGACCGCGGGGCACGCGTTGGTGGTCGGCCGACCTCTTCGAGATCTCCGACCAGGACCTCCAGCACACGTTGCTCGCCGCCCGCCGATTGGCTCGCCGGATGAAGGATGTGCTGGAGCCCGACGGCTTCAACATCATCAACTCGTGTGGCGCGGCGGCCTGGCAGACGATCTTCCACTTCCATCTGCACGTTGTGCCGCGCTACGAGGACGATCCGCTGGAGCTGCCGTGGGTGCCGAAGGAGGGCGATCCCGACGAGATCGCAGCGGTTGCGGAGAAGATTCGAGGGACCGATGGCTGACGCGCCAGTCCGGCTCGAGCGCGACGGGGCGGTCGCGGCGGTGGTCCTTAACGACCCGCCGCTGAACCTCTTCGGGCCGCACACGTACGAGGCGCTGATGGCGTGCCTGGACGAGGTCGAGGGATCGGACGCGCGAGCCCTGGTGTGGCGGGCGGAGGGCGAGGTGTTCACCGGCGGCGCGGACGTCAACGTGTTCCAGCGTGTCGTGGAGATGCTCGACAGCGGGAGCGTCAACGCCGAGGCGGCGGGCTTCGGCCAGCTTCTGGGCGCGGTGCAGCGGATCGAATCGCTCCCGATTCCGACGCTCGCGCTGGTGCACGGCCTGTGTCTGACGGCAGGGCTGGAGGTATCCCTGGGCTGCGACATGATCTGGGCCAGCGAATCGGCGCGGTTCGGTCTCGTCGAGGCGATCGTCGGGTTGACGCCGGGCGCCGGTGGCACGCAGCGGATGGCCGAGCGGGCCGGCCCTGCCCGGGCGCGCGAGTTCGTGATGACGCGCGGGATGTACGACGCCGCGACACTCGAGCGCTGGAACGTGGTCAATCGCGTCGTGAGCGACGACGAGCTGCTCGAGCAGGGCATGCGCTTGGCTCGGCGCCTGGCGGAGGGGCCGACCAAGGCGCACGCGGCGACGAAGCGGATCGTGCGGGCGTACCTGAGGGGCGGGGTGGAGGAGGCCGATCGCGTGACGCCCGAGGTCGCGGGCGCGCTGTTCGAGACCGAGGACCTTCAGGGCGCGGTGAAATCGTTCCTGTCCGAGGGGCCGGGAAAGGCGACGTTCAACGGGCGTTAGCTTTCGGGAGCGGCTAACACACATCTGAAACGGCACCAGCCAGTTTCGGAGCCTACGGCTCCTCACCACCCACCCGCTACCCTCTTGCCGCCGATGGGCAAAGAGGAAAAGATCGAGATGGAGGGCGAGGTCACCGAGGCCCTGCCCAACACGATGTTCAAGCTCAAGCTCGACAACGACCACGAGGTCCTGGGGCACATCTCCGGAAAGATGCGCCGCCACTACATCCGCATCCTGCCGGGCGACCGCGTGAAGATCGAGCTCTCTCCTTACGACCTCGATCGTGGCCGCATCACCTACCGGTACAAGTAGCTCGTCCAATCAGTAGGCTCCCCGCCCGCGGGCGACCGGATGGCATATATCGGCGCGCCCAGGCGCCCGCGGGCCCGCCGACTTTGGAGGAGGCGTCTGTGCCTGGGCGAGCACCTGCTCCTAGAGCATGAGAGGCCCCGGCGCCACCGTGACTACCGGCGGTTCACGCGGGTATCTCAGTTGAGATGGGCTTCCGCAGGATGATCCGGCCCGTACTGACGGCACTCGCCGGCCTCGTTGCGTGCCTGGTCCTCGTGGCCGGTACGGCTGGCGCCGCGTCGGCGCTTCCGCGCGCGCACGGTCACGTGGTGCACATCGTCAAACCGGGCGCGCAGGCGAATGCGAGCAAGAGCAGCAACTGGTTCGGCTACAACCAGGGCACGCTGGAGCAGGGCGGCACCCTCTTCCACTCGATCGCGGGAGATTGGAGGGTCCCGAAGGCCACCCAGCACGTCCGCGGCCGCGCGGAGGCCTCGTCGACCTGGATCGGGATCGGCGGGGGTTGTGTGGACGCGGGCTGCAATGTGGGCGACGCGACGCTGGTCCAGACCGGCACCGAGCAGGACGTCTCGAAGTCAGGCAAGGCGTCCTACTCGGCATGGTGGGAGGTGCTCCCCGGCCCGGCGCTGACGATCAGCAAGCTCAGGATCCGGCCGCGCGATCACATGCGCGCGCACATCACCGAGACCGTCAAGAACTCGAACGTCTGGCGGATCAAGCTGCGCAACCTGACGCGAAACCAGACGTTCAAGACCAAGATCCCGTACACGTCCACCCACGCGACAGCGGAGTGGATCCAGGAGACCCCGGTCATCATCGGCGCCAACGCGGGCTTCGCGGACCTGCCGAATCTCTCGAGAAACACCTTCGACCGGGCGCGGGTGAACGGCCGCGCCGCCGGTCTCAAGTCCTCCGAGCGGGTGCTGCTGACCAGCGGCAAGAACGACAAGGTCATCGGCACGCCGTCAGCACCCGACCGCCAGCACGACGGCTTCGCCCTGTGCTCGTGGGCGACGAAGTGCCCGGCGCCGTAGGCCGGGGCCGTTCACCAGTCCCGGCGAGGCACGTAGGGGAGGCGTCCCCGGTGCCCGCGCGTCTTTAGTCACGCTCTGGCCACCAATCCGCCCCAATCCGCGTGCCATCCGTGACGTTTTCACCGCCACCATGGCCCCATCATCAGCGATGGGCGACAAAGCCACCCATATGTGCGGGAATCCATCCATCGCTGGGCCCGAGGCGCACTCGACCGCGCGATCGTCGCCCT